>VSPW01000264.1 GCA_009775535.1 Muribaculaceae bacterium | reverse complement strand
GTATAGGTGAAGGATTTCTCGAAAGCGAATTTGAGGCGGTTGTCGCGGTACATCACCGAGAAGGCCGGCAGATAGAATATGCCGTGGTCTTTGAGGTTCACCATGCCGATTTCATCGACACGTATAAAGCGGTCCGTATAGATGCCGTCGCCGTAGGCGAAGAATCCCTCCGGCTGCCAGCCGAGGGTGCGTATGCGCTTCGCCGATTCGCTTTTGCGGAAGATGTATTCCTCCACGCGCATGAGGTCGTCGATCTTTCCGAGCCACACATAACGCCCGGCAATATTGATTTTCTTGCGGAACAGGGCGAGGTTCACAAGGTCGTCCGGCTCCAAAGGTATGATAGACTCGTGTCCGAGGTCGTTCACTATCTTGTAAAGGCGTGTCATGGAGCCTTCATCGGGAATATCGTACATCGGCACCAGTATGAAGTTCGAGAGGCGTATCACCTCGCTCTGCTTGCCGTAGGTGCAGTAGCAGTTGTTGGCGATGAAGAATCCGTAGCGGCTGAAAAGGTCGCGCTCGCTCTCCGTTTCGTCCTCCTTGCCGGATTCGGCACGCTTGCGCATCTGTGCGGAGTTATAAGCCATCTTCCACGCCGTCCGCTCCTTGTATTTCTTAATGAGCTGTTCGAGGTACATAGAGGCGAGAGTCACGTCCTCGATGGCCGCGAGCATGGCGCATACCTCCTTTATAACCTCGGTGCGTCCTAAATGTGTCGTGGGGGCGAGAAAGGCTTTCTCCGCATACCACAGCACAAAGTCCTGTTCTTCGAGAGAAGAAAGGATAGAGGCGGAAGATATGAAACTGTCGGGGTCGTTCTTGGCCTGTCCGTTGTCAAGCGGAATCTCGCGCACGACAACGCGGAATCCCCTGTTGACGGCCTCGCGTCCGTTTTTCATCACGGCCACGGTGCCCGGCGCATAAATCTCGCCGTCTTTCGGCACCTCGCTGTCCGGGATAAAACAGAGGGCGTCCGTAAGGTCCTTTATGGCGTCGAACTGGGCGGCGGTCCACTCCGTGCCGAGGGCTGCCACGGCGTTGTCTATGCCTAACGATTGCAGGCGCAGCACGTCCGGCGCTCCCTCGACAACGAAAAGCGAACCGGCCTTTGCCGCCGCTTTCCGGGCTATCTCAATACCGAAAACGGTGTTGCCCTTTCGGTAGACGCACGATGTCGTGGAATTGAGATACTTGCAGTCGGTCTTATCCTCAATGCTCCGGGCGGTATAGGCTATTACACGTCCGAATCGGTCGCGTATGGGGATTGTCACGCGGTTTGCGAACATGAACGAATAATGGCCGTCCTCTTTCTTGCGTACCATGCCAATATCCAAAAGAGCCTCGAAGTTGACGCCCTTTTGCTTGACAAACTCGAAAAACTCTTTGGGATATGGGGCGTAGCCTATGCCGTTGTCGCGGCAGTATTCGAGCGTCCAGCGGTTCGATGCGTAGGCGCAGGCCTTACGCGCCGCCGGTGTCTTCGTAATAAGTGATTCCTCGAAGAACTGCTGCACAGCTTCGAGAGCGATCAGTGCGTTCTCGCGCTGTATGGCCGCCTTGCGCTGCTCGTCGGTAAGCGTCCGGGGCGTTTCCTCGACAGGGATGTTATACAGCCCGGCGATATGGCGTATCGCATCGGGGTACGACATATTGCGGTTCTCCATCAGGAAGCGCACCGCATGGCCGCCCTCTCCGCAGCTGAAGCACTTGTATATGTTTCGGCGCGTGTCGACATGGAAGGATGGTGTGCGCTCCGAGTGGAAGGGGCAAAGCCCGACCCATCCCGAGCCGCTGCGCCTCAACTCCACGAAGTCTTTCACGACATCGTAAATCTTCTCCGCATCGAGAACCGCGTCTATCGTTTTCTGCGAAATCATGGCTTGAAATAATCTTGCTTCTGCCGTTGCAGATAGCGTAGTTCCGAGGTACGGTATTCGAGGCGTCCGGGGCGCTTGCTCGGCTCTATAAGCCCTTGTTTGCGCCAACGCTCTACATTACGGCGACCAAACATAGAGCAAGCCTTTCGGTGGCTTACAAACTCCGGGTCATCGTTTTCCTCCTTCAACATCTTCACAACTGACGAGGCAACATCTTTGAGGAAGGTATCGTAAGGTATGGCATGGTCGGAAAATTCGAGAAATTGCATAACATCAGGCTTTACGGATTACTGTAATGGTGCGCGCCTCCCTATTCATGCAAGTGGAATACACGCGGTCAAGCATGGCTCCAAGCTCGGAAGCCTGGGAGCGTACCGTGCGCAGGCGCATAATAGGATATGTTGCGGATTCACCCACTTTGAGGTCTTTGAGGGTGCTGCTTATCGGCAGTTGTTGGTCGGCGATAAACACCTTTTTATCATCGTTTGTACTCATATTGTGTGTTATTTTGTGTTCAAACTACTTGCTGTTTTGAGAAATATTGACTAACTTTGCATCAGTCAATTATATATTTCAAACACAAAGTTAACATATTTGGTTTGTTATTTAGTTGGTCGTAGCTCAAAATCTGCACAAAGCAAATCATTTCCCAATGATTGACTAACTAATTGACTGATTTATTAACTAACTAAAATATAGCGAGTAAACAGATATGCAAAACGCTGAATTGAAAAAAGTTCACATCGGGGCTGAAATCAAAAAGCGCATGGAGGAATTAAACATGACGAAAACCGAATTTGGCAGTCAAATCGGGGTTCAGCAGCAGCACATCAACAAACTCCTTGAGCGCGACTACATAGACACGAAGAAGCTATACAGAATCTGTGAGGTTCTGGACTTCAACTTCTTCGCACTCTATTGCAGTTTCCCCACAAGTGTGAACGCCTACCTTGCGGCAGTCGCACTCGGCGATGGAGCAGTAACCAATAATATAGGTGAGGCAGCAGTCCTGGCACACATCGAAAAGATGAAAGCCGAGAATGAAGGACTGCATCGGAGCGAACAGTTGCTTGCCGACCAGGTGGAGCAACTGAAATCTCAACTCGCCGACAAAGACGAGATCATAAGACTATATAAAGAAAAATAAAATAATGAACCACGCTTTGATGTAACTCGCCGTGAGGCGCCTTTGCACGTTGTGTTGTGGTCTATGAACAATGTTGTCGTGTATGCAAATGCACATTGCATACACAAATAAGCTAAATCGCTCGCCATCAGAAACTATATGGCAGTGGCGCAAGCCGCGATAGAAAGCTAAAAAAATAGTCTATCAGAAAGTGCGCGAAAAGTGTACGTAAAAACGCATACACCGCGCATACACCAAATAACTAATTTACTGATAGACATTAGCTATATTGAAGCGGCGCAGGCTGCCATCGAAGATTAAGCGTAACTTAACGTAATCCGATACTTAGGCGGTAACGCTCCGATAAAAAGGAGATTACCGCCTAAGTTGCGCTTAGGCGGTTCGTACATTCTGCACGATTATCGTGCAGAATGTGTTGGCAAAACTTACAAAATCGGCTATATCATTCGAGAAAGGCGCTTACAAGAATTTACAAACATAATTACAAACGTAAATGGCAACATTCAAAGCAGTTGTGAGAACTCCGCGCAAGGACGGGTTCTATCAGGTCTATATCCGGGTGGTGCATAACACCAAGCCGGGTTATATCAAGACCGACAAGGTTGTCACCAAGCAGATGGTGGACAAGCACGGCAATATCAATGACCCTTTCGTGAACGAGTATTGCGCGAGAATGATATTGGAATATACCGACAGGCTCAACCGCAAGGATTGTGCGAAGTGGACGGTACGTCAGATAATCGAGTATGTGACGCAGGGGGACGCTGACATCTGCTTCAGCGACTACGCACGCCACCACATCGACCGCATGGTGGACCGGTACCAGTTGCGCACGGCGCAGAACTATCGGCAGGCTCTCGGACACATGGAGCGGTT
>VSPW01000263.1 GCA_009775535.1 Muribaculaceae bacterium | reverse complement strand
TCAAACGTCTTTACCGGTGAAATGCCTAAATCGGTTGCCGGCACGACAATCAACCGCAATTCAGAGGGGCTCGTTACCGAAATGAGAACCGACAATGGGAAAACAGTCACCTTTGAATACGGAAGTGCCGTAACAAGAGCGAACAATGATGATTGTGTTATAATGACCATTAAGGATTCTGAAGGTGACTTGGACTTTAATGAGATGTCATTTAGATTCAAAATCAATAAGATGGGTTTTGTGTCAGAATGGTATAACAAAGAAAATGAACGCTGCGGAAAGTTTGGCTATAATGACGAGGGACAACTCAACGAACTTATCTTCATTTCAGATGAAGGGGGCAATATTGAGCTTAACATGATATACAAAGACGGGAATCTTGTTAAGACAGTATCAAATAACAACGGTGAGAAATGGAACCAGTTTACATTTTATGGCTCAACACCCAACAAAGGATGCGTGATGATATTTAATGGCCGCACGTTCGGAATTGAATGTGATAATTATAGCGAAACAGCTGATTTTGGCGGTTACTCAGGTGTAATGACATATCTTTACTATGCCGGACTTTTGGGCAAACCGACCAAGAATCTTCCCACTGCATACCGCGAGTATGACAGCCCAAGTCAAGACAACGATATGGGCAACCGTTATGAGTATCAGTGGGAGTTCGATGCCAACGGCTATCCCACAAAATTTGTAGATGAATATGCTGAGAAAGATGTCATAAGCTTTACCTGGTAAACATTAATTGGTAAATTGTAGGACTCCGTTCATTTCGCAAAATGGACGGAGTTTTTTATAGGATATTAGGTGTGTTGTCCCATAATTTTGCAAAGTGATGGCTTAGTAAATACTTCATAACAAAACAGATTAAATATTATGGGTAACGAGTTTAAATCAAAATATACAGGTACTGAAATAGATAATATTTCAAACAACAGGCAGGAATCAGCCCCAAACAATATAGGATGAATATAAATAAAGGATAGTGATTATTTTGTTGTGGAATTGGCTAAACCCATTGCAATAACGAAATGTTATTTGTTGAAATGATGCAACTATGGAAGAAAAGCAGCCACCACCACAACAAGTGTTGCAATCGCCACAAAAAGAGCAACAATTGAGACCGGCACAGACCGATAAAGGATATTATTGGTTTCTTGTGCTGTATCTTGTTCTTCTCAGTGCATTAGGATCATTTGTCAACGACATGTACACTCCATCGCTGCCAGAGATGGCTCGCTATTTTCATTGTACGGTATCGCAGGCACAGCTTAGTCTTACATTCGGCATGATTGGCCTTGGTGTGGGCCAGTTGTTAATGGGGCCGATTTCTGATCATTATGGGCGCAAGATTGTATTGGTGGTTTCGCTTATAGTCTTCATTGTGGGAGCAATAGCTTCAGTTTTTTCGCATAATATGACTGTGTTTATGTTCTTTCGGTTTATTCAGGGAACAGGAGCGGCTGGAGGTTATTTTTTGGCTCGTACTATTCCAGCAGACATATATCAAGGTCGCGAATTGGCTAAATTGATGGCTCTTATTGGAGCTGTTAACGGACTGGCGCCGGCATCGTCACCGGTACTTGGCGGTGTGATAGCTGATTATGGTGGATGGAAGGCCGTGTTCATCGTTCTCGCCGCTTTTGCTATTGTTGTGCTTTTCATTGCTCCGAAACTCAAGGAGTCTCTTTATAGGCAGAATCGTACCACATTAGCATGGTAC
Source organism: Muribaculaceae bacterium (assembly GCA_009775535.1). Classification (GTDB taxonomy): domain Bacteria; phylum Bacteroidota; class Bacteroidia; order Bacteroidales; family Muribaculaceae; genus CAG-873. Next base: position 701 of record VSPW01000263.1, on the reverse strand, counting down.
AAGACTTTGCCAGGTTACATCAAGCTGATGAAGAACACTCAATTTATGGTACATATAAGTCTGAAAGGTTGTGCATTAGGATTGTTGTTCAGCTATATATCGGCAGCACCGTTCATTCTGGAAGTGCATTATGGATTCTCACAGACAATGTATGGTGTCATTATCGGACTGAACTCATTGGCATTGGCGGCGGGGTCGATGCTTTCGCTACGCTTCCATCCGTTCAAGAATGCTGTAGTTCTTGCATCTATAATATTATTGCCGTCAATTGTAGTTGGTGCATACGCACTCTGGCATATACACAGTTTTCTGTTATTTGAAATTTGTTCGGTTACAATGTTGTTTGCCGGGGGCATGATTTTCAGCGTAACAAATTCCCTTGCCATGAATGAAGGTCGGGCACAGGCTGGTGAGGCTTCGGCTTTACTTGGTGTATCTGGTTATCTTGTAGGAGCTATTGTTGCTCCGCTTGTGGGAATAAGAAATATCCTCCATAGTACCGCTATCGTTTTCCTTGTACTGCTCCTGCTTGTCGTTATATTTTCTGTGTGGACATTCCGTCTCAAATCCGACATCAATTAATAAGGGCATTAATTCGGCAGCTTTGCATATTGGCAGGGGCTGCTTTTCTCTTGGCAATAGTGTGGTCGATTAAATTGCCATATAAGTTAAATCCATTCATTTCAGGCATAAAATTATGT
>VSPW01000262.1 GCA_009775535.1 Muribaculaceae bacterium | reverse complement strand
CCTTTACATCGCATACATTGTGAAGCCACTTGCGCGGGATTACATATGTGATGTTCATCTCCTGCAGACGTACGTTTGTTGCAGAGTACGTATAGTACTGGGGAACTGCCGTACCGCCGGCGATAGTAGAATACCACATCTGCGGGTCAACGCGGTCACCGTTGTTGATTTCCACAAATCCCTGCTGGCGAGCATCGCCTGAAGCTTCAGATACACCGAAGTAGTCAAGCATAGCCTGTGTACGTGAGAATACTTGTCCGCCGAAGCGTGCTGAGAACATGAAGCTCATCGAGAGGTTCTTCCAGCGCAGTGTGTTGCTCCATGCAAGGTTGCCCTTTGGCATGACGTTGCCGAGCTTGATATATTGTTCCTTATCCCGGATTGCTGAAATCTGGATAGCCTGTGTCTCATCTACGTAGATCATGCCGTTAGAGTCGCGGCGAAGGTCGATTGTAGAATAGATGTCGCCCATCGCCCCCCCCTTTTTTAGCAGGAAGCGGGTTGAACCGAGGCCGCCCATGTCAAGTATCTCGTTGGGGATTGCCTCACCGGTCTCCGGGTTGATAGCATTATCGGCAAGGTCGACAATCTTGTTGCGGTTGAACGAATATGTGACACCGGTATCCCATGTGAAGTCACCCCATGTGTGGTTGTAGTTAAGGGCAAACTCCATACCATGGTTACGTACACAACCTGTCTGTATATATATCTTTGAGTACTTGTTTACAGGAAGGCTGGGATCGAATGTCTGGTTCTTGGTGTCGGCGCGGTAATATGTAGCGTCGAAAGTGAAATCGTTGAAGAAACGGAAGTTCATACCAAGCTCAAACGAATTCGTACGTTCCGGCTTCAGGTCATACATAGGATACTGGGTAAGGATGCTCCATGTGCCGGTCGACTCGTTCCATTCGTAACGCGGGTTGGCGATATAACGCTGGAAAGCAGTACCTACCGAAGCCCATGATCCACGTACCTTCCACATCTGGAGGAAATTCCTGTTCACACCGGGAATGATCTGGTCCAAGAGTACCGACAGACCGACAGAGGGATAGAAGAATGAAGAATTCTTTGAATTTGGGCCTGCGAGCTGGGATGGCCAGTCGTTACGTCCGGTAAGGGTCAGGTAATATGTCGACTTGTAGCCTATGTCGGCAGAAGCATAGAGCGACTGTGTCTGCTCGTGCCATCCTCTCTGCATCACTTTCAAGTGGGGGACAGAAAGGTTCTGTACCGCAAAGAAGTTGGTAAGGCCTACAGGTTCGCCGGCGAAAGTCTCTGAACCGTCGGCAATAGGACCGCGTGTATCAAGCACATCGGAACGCATGTCTGAGATAGAGCCACCGACATTGGCCTGGATAGACCAATCTTCACCGAAGTTCTTGTTGAAGCTCAAAAGGAAGTCACCGAAGTACTGCTTGTCGTTGTAACGGGTTATGCCATAGTAACCGCGGTCGGAAAGACCGGTCAGCTGGTTGTTGGTTGTGGCATAGAACTTCTCTGTGTAATCAGTATTGGAGTTGTCAATACGGATACGTCCTGAAAGTGTCAGGTAGTCCGTAAGCTTGTAGCTCAGGTGCGCGCCAAGCATATAACGGTCCTTGCTGTTCTCACGCAAGTTGCGGTAGTTGATCCAGTAAGGGTTCTGCATTGTCATGCCGGCATCGCCAACGGGCCAGTACTGGGTGTTGATCTTACGCTGCGGATTCCAACGCTCGAATGCCTGGATGTCTTCCCAATCATTTCCACGTGGAAAGAGGTAAGCGCCCACCAACGGGTTGTTGTACACACCCTGGTTGACCATGTTGCGGTCTGTCTGGTAGATGTATGAGGCATTCACATCAAGGGTCATGCGGTCATCAAGGAATGATGTGGTGTTACGTATCGAGAAGTTATAGCGGTCGTAACGGTTGTTGGGCACGATACCCTTTGAATTCAAGGCTGCTGCCGATGCGTAGGTCTGGTTCTTGTCGTTACCGGTAGAGAACGATATCGCCTGTGTGGAAACGAAACCAGTCTGGAGATAATCATCACCAGCTGTGTAGCCGTAAGAATTTGATGCACCTAAGGGCGCGCCCCAGCTGCGTGTCTCATCAGCATTGTAGCGGCCGTCGATACCTGTGCCGTAACGGCTCTGGAACTTAGGAAGGATGAATGCGTTATCCCAGTTAAGGTTGCTGCTGTAGCTTACGGACGTCTTGCCTTTCTGGCCACGCTTTGTGGTGATGACGATAGCGCCGTTGGCAGCCTCGCTACCATAAAGGGCCGCTGCGGCAGCACCGGTCAGCACTGACATCGACTCGATGTCATCCGGGTTGATGTCGGCGATAGGCTCAGAAGTACCCTGCGAACCGAATTCGGTTGAACCTGTGCTGTTGCCTGAACGCATAGGCATGCCGTCAATCACATAAAGGGCATTCGACGACTGCATGATTGACTTCGTACCACGCATCACAACCTTTGAGATACCGCCTACACCAGACGATGATGCATTGATGTTGACACCGGCAACCTTACCTGCCAATGAGTTGATGAAGTTTGCATCCTTGTTCTCTGTGAGAAGGTCGCCCTTCACCTGCTGAACATTATATGACAGTGATTTCTGCTCACGCTTGATACCGAGGGCGGTCACGACAACCTCATCTAGCACTGTGGAATTCTCCACCATCGAGATATTGAAGTTTGTCTTGTCGCCTACGGTCACTTCCTGAGGATTGAACCCTACATATGAGAAAGTGATGACATCACCCTTTGCCGCCTTGATGTGGAAGTTACCGTCAAAGTCGGTCTGTGCGCCAGTGCTCGTACCTTTGACGAAAACGGTAACACCGATCATGGGTTCACCCTCAGAATCGACAACAGTACCGGTGATGGTTTCTGTGGGAGCATTAGCTGAAACTACCTTCTTTGCTGCCACGGGGACAATCTTTACATATTTGTCCGAAATTTCATAAGTATACCCGGTATTGTTCAGGATAGTGCTCAAAGAGCTGGACAGACCGGCATCTTGCAAGTTGAGGTTGATAGCGGGCTTTTGGCTCAGCTGCGTGCTGTTGTAGCCTATCGAAAGCCCGGACTGCTTTTCGACCTCTTTGAGGGCATCGACCACAGAAATATTGGTCTTTGTAATGTTGATGCGGACATTGCCTGTTTGGGCAAATGCTGTTCCCGCCATCAACACTAAAGCTAACAGGATACTCACAAGCCTGCTTCCATGCTTCATGGAGTGTCCGTTAAAGTGTTTAGATTTAATCATTTAGCTTTAAGGTTTAATAATTAAAAATTGGATGTAATTTTCTGGTTGACATAAGGAGAGCAGTCATGGTAACTTCTCATTTCATACAGCATGCCACAGCATACGCCGCCACGCCTGTACTTTTATTCATACGGGACATTAACGTTTTTTTAGTTTGTCAATAAATATTTGATTATTCTGAGTTTCATTGGTAAATTATATGCATGGTATTAAGGTAGGGGTCTTACATCATATTGCCCTGACACGGCATATATTCCCGTCTATTTCATAATCTATAGCGCCGGAGACATCACGGACAACAGCCATCACTTCCTGGAGGGGCGCATTGTCACGAAAGCGGAACACATATGTGTCACCGCTCAATGTCGAAGAGGAATATATGAAGTCATAATCGTATTTATGTTCAAGTACACGGAGTATGTCCGCTACAGTCTTACGGCTGAAAACAAGCTCGCCACGCTGCCATGCCGTGACATCATCCAGCACTGGATGCCTGAGGGACACTTCATGGCTCTTACGGTTGTATACCAACTGCTGCTCCGGCTTAAGTATCGACTTTTTCTGAAGGTCCTCATATTCCACCATCACACTACCGTTGAGCAATGTGGCCGTCACTTCATCGTCATTACTGTATGCAGATACATTGAATTCCGTGCCTAGCGCGGTTATGCGGAAATCGTCACCCTTCACAACAAACGGATGCTCCTTGTCATGTGCCACCTTAAACGAGGCTTCCCCCATAAGATATACACTACGTTCCTTGCCGCTGAACTTGTCGGGATACAACAGCGTACTTTCCGAGTTCAACTGCACCTGCGTCCCGTCAGGCAGCAGGAAAGAGTGGGTCAAAGCTATTGGCGTATGCTCCTGGACAAGGTCATTCTCTATAGCAGGCTTTTCAAATTTCATGAATGCCAGGACAAATATGCCTGCTAGCAAGACTGCCGCAGCAGATTGCCAGAACCTCAAAAACCGTATGGATCTGCCTGCAGATGCAGAGCCGGCCTTGCCACAGGAAGCACGGAATGCATCCCATTGCGAGCCGGAAGCCTCCGTACGCGCCGTCTCTCGTACAGACTCGTCCCACAAGGCCTGGATCGCCTGCTCCTTTTCGGAGTGGTCCTCATCATCAAGCAACCACCGGTATACCTCCGCATCTGTCGCCGATGAGAACCGACCTGATGAGAACCGAACCAGCACCTTTTTTATGTTATTGAGTTTTTGATTCATTACTTCCTATTTCTAGATATAACTCACGCCAATCATGCCGACTACTCACCCGACAGTACAATTAATTAATGTTAAAAGAAGGCAGTTCAACTTAAAGAGCCCATAACAGCCTTAAGCTCAAGCAATGCGGCATAAATATGGTTTTCAACCGTACGCAGTGAAATATTCATCATCTCCGATATCTCCTTATTGGAAAGGTGCTCATAGCGGCTGAGCTTGAATATCTCCCTCCGACGCGTAGGCAGGCTGTCAATAGCCATACGCAACATAAGCGCCAGCTCTTCATAGCATACAGAGTCGTGCGCAGACTCATGCTGCAACGCGTCCCTAACAAACCCGTCCTGCTCCTGGGTTTTCTGATAGGACAACTCCAGACTGCGCCTACGGATAAGGTTAAGCGTCTTGTACTTGGCCATACGGTATATATACTTATCTACCTGATCGTTGTCACGCCATACATCTTCCTTAGGCCAAAGCGATGCAAAGACATCCTGCGCCACATCCTGCGCATCGTCCTCATTCTTTAGAAGTTTCATTGCAAACTGCTTCACCGGAGGATAATATGTCTTGAATATAGATTCAAACGTTTCGGTCATGGCATTATTGTCCTACTACCATTTATACTCACTTAATGAGGTTGCCTTACTTATTGATAATTTGCTATTTTACAATTAATTTAAGTTAAACACACAGACATGCGGTTTTGTTCGCGACATCTAAGAGTGTGTTTACTTTTAAACCAAATTAAACCTTAATAGCACGAAAAACCCTCAACCAGAGTGTTGAAAGGAGAAAAAAAGGTTTTTATCATGCATATAAAATTCTTCTATCAGACACATCTGACCGAGGGTCAATGGTCTTATATAAACAAAGAATTCCTTGAAAATGATTGTAGACACCGCAAATATCCCCTGCGCTCCATATTCGAGGCAATCCTGTATCTTCTGGTTAGCGGCTGCCAATGGCGGATGCTACCCAAGGATTTTCCGAAATGGCAGTCGGTCTATAAGTTTTTCCGCAAGTGGAGAGAGGACGGCCATATCGAACATTTCATACAAAAGACAATCATGAGAATCAGACGCAAACGAGGGCAGAACGAATGCCCGACAGTCGGAGCATTGGACGCACAAAGCGTCAAATGGGGCAACCGTCAGAGCGATAACGGTTTCGATGCTAATAAAAAGTAAAGGGCGTCAAACGCAACATCGTGGTTGACCGCAACGGTTTCATCCTTGGAAGGACAGTTGACAATGCCGGAAGGCATGATTCCAAACTTGCCTATCCACTCTGCAGGCAGACATCTTTCTTTTGGCCCACAATTAAGAAAATTCTTGTTGACAGAGGGTATCGCGGAGAGATTGCGGAACAAATAAAATCCGATTTTATGATCGAACTTGAGGTTAGCAACACTCCCAATGGAACCAAAGGGTTTACGCCCAAGCCTCTGAGATGGGTCGTGGAAAGGACATTTGCCTGGCTTGATGGATTCAGGAGGCTCACAAGAAACTATGAGCAGACTGATGAATCCGCTGAGGAAATGATTGATTTTGCAACTGTCAAGCTCTTGATAAATCATATCTAAAGTTTAACAACTGTAAAAAGTAAACACACTCTAAAAAAAAGCAGGCATCCTATACAGCTTCCAGCCATATAAGACACCTGCTTTATATGCGGGAGCCTAAGCTATTACCTATTCCGCGTCATTGAGCAATTCAAGCATCTTGATTGCGGACACAGGGATGCGTGTGCCAGGGCCAAATATAGCAGCCACACCTGCTTTATACAGGAAGTCATAGTCCTGTGCCGGTATGACACCTCCGGCAGTCACCATGATGTCCTCACGGCCAAGCTTGCGCAGTTCCTCTATCACCTGTGGGATAAGGGTCTTGTGACCGGCAGCAAGCGACGAAACGCCTAGGATATGCACGTCATTTTCCACAGCCTGGCGGGCAGCCTCGGCCGGAGTCTGGAAAAGCGGGCCCATGTCGACATCGAATCCGCAATCGGCATAGCCTGTTGCCACCACCTTTGCGCCACGGTCATGGCCGTCCTGTCCCATCTTCGCTATCATTATACGTGGCTGGCGGCCTTCGCGCTTGGCGAATTCCTCACACATCTGCTGAGCACGTACAAAATCTGGGTCTTTCTTAGTTTCGCTTGAATACACGCCTGATATTGTTCTGATTACTGCTTTATAACGGCCCACTACATCTTCGCAGGCATCTGAAATCTCTCCAAGGGTGGCACGTAGGCCGGCAGCCTTGACTGCAAGGTCAAGAAGGTTGCCCTCTTTCGTACGCACACATTCCGTAATCGCCTCGAGCGCTGCCTTCACAGCGGCCTCGTCACGTCCGGCCTTGAGCTCATCAAGACGTTCAATCTGCTCTTTGCGGACCTCTGTATTGTCGATCTCAAGAATATCGATAGGATCTTCATGGTCAAGACGATACTTGTTTATGCCGACAATAGTCTGCCGTCCGGAGTCGATACGTGCCTGTGTGCGCGCGGAAGCCTCCTCGATACGTAGTTTAGGCAGACCGGTCTCGATAGCTTTGGCCATACCGCCAAGCTTCTCGATTTCCTGGATATGCGCCCATGCACGGCGGGCAATCATATCGGTAAGTGCCTCTATATAATAGCTGCCGCCCCATGGGTCAATCTGCTTGGTGACCATGGTCTCTTCCTGGATATAAATCTGGGTATTGCGTGCTATACGTGCCGAGAAATCGGTAGGAAGCGCAATGGCCTCATCAAGCGCATTCGTGTGAAGCGACTGTGTATGTCCAAGCGCCGCGCCCATTGCCTCGATACATGTACGGCCGACATTGTTGAACGGATCCTGCTCGGTAAGCGACCATCCAGATGTCTGGGAGTGTGTACGCAATGCGAGCGATTTTGGGTTCTTTGGATTGAACTGCTTGACAATCTTTGCCCAAAGCATACGCGCCGCACGCATCTTTGCCACCTCCATAAAATAGTTCATGCCGATAGCCCAGAAGAACGAAAGGCGCGGGGCAAAGGCGTCAATGTCGATACCGGCGTTGATTCCGGCACGCAGATATTCCAGGCCGTCAGCAAGCGTGTAAGCCAACTCAATATCGCAGGTTGCGCCAGCCTCCTGCATATGGTAGCCCGAAATGGATATAGAGTTGAACTTCGGCATGTTCTGCGAAGTGTACTCAAATATGTCGGCAATGATACGCATTGAGAATTCAGGCGGATATATATATGTGTTACGCACCATGAATTCCTTGAGGATATCATTCTGGATAGTACCGGCCATCTCTTCAAGCTTGGCACCCTGCTCCAGTCCGGCGTTGATATAGAACGCCAACACCGGCAGCACAGCGCCGTTCATGGTCATCGACACCGACATCTTGTTCAAAGGGATACCTGCAAACAGCACCTTCATATCCTCGATAGAGCATATGGACACGCCAGCCTTGCCGACATCGCCCACCACACGTTCGTGGTCTGCATCATATCCACGGTGTGTTGCAAGGTCAAAGGCAACAGAAAGGCCCTTCTGCCCGGAAGCAAGGTTGCGGCGGTAGAATGCATTCGATTCCGCAGCCGTGGAGAAGCCGGCATACTGGCGTATGGTCCACGGGCGCAGAGGATACATCGCGCTGTACGGGCCACGGAGGAATGGTGGCATTCCGGAAACATAATTGAGATGTTCCAGGCCTTCAAGATCGTCCTTTGTATATACAGGTTTTACGGGGATGAGTTCAGGTGTCAGCCATTCTTCCCCTGCAGCGACAGGCGCTGTCTTTGCGCCGAAAGCGTCGTTGGTTATATCTATAGTCTTAAAATCAGGTCTCATAATTGAGGATTGTTGTTGATATTATTTGAGAAGACGGGCATTGAAATCACGGAGGGTGTCAAGCACATTGCAACGTACATGCACATAGTCGTTGATGCCTTTGGCCTTCAGCTCGTCCATGCATGCCGGCGCTCCGGCCACCACAAATTCAGCACGGCCTGCCAGATAATCAAACGCCTCTGGGGCATACTGTGCGTATTCGTCATCAGAAGAACAGAGGACTACTACATTTGCGCCTGCGGCAAGTGCGGCATCCACACCCTCCTGGACTGTATTGAACCCAAGGTTGTCAATTATCTCATATCCTGCACACACAAAGAAATTGCTTGAGA
>VSPW01000261.1 GCA_009775535.1 Muribaculaceae bacterium | reverse complement strand
CTGTCTGCTTTAGCAGTCCTCACTGCCGTTTCATTCACATCTTGCGATGACTGGACCGAGACTGAAAGCGAGGATCTCGACTTCGGCACTATCGATAAGGTCGATCCGGCAGCATATGCCAAATATCTACAGAACCTACGCGACTACCGTACCACTGACCACAAGAAGGTGTACGCATGGTTCAATAACACTGATAATTTTGTATCCCAGGCAAACCGCCTGACTGCACTTCCAGACAGTATCGATGTGGTTTCACTTACCGATCCGGCGAACGTCACCATCGGTCTCATGCGTGAGATGGACAAGGTGCGCCGTGACAAGGGTATGGAAATCATCTATACTGTTGACTTCGACAAGTTCAAGGCTGCCTATACGGCAAAGATGGAACTTGCTACAGAAGAAGAGCCTGTGACAGAAAGCTTCAAGGGATTCCTTACCGACTCACTCGCAAAGTCTCTTGATTATGTGAAGCAGTTCGGCTTTGACGGAATCTGTATTGCATACAACGGTAAGGCTACTCCTCATCTCGACAAAGACGAACTTGCCGAATATGCAGCGAACGAGCGTCTGTTCATCGGTATCCTTACAGATTGGCACAAGCGTAATGCCGACAAGTCTATCGACTATATAGGCAAGCCGCAGAACCTGCTGGACAAGTCTCTGCTTGACGACTGCCGTATGATATTCCTTTCAGATGGCGTGAATGCGACCAATATCAACCTGTTCTCTTATTACACAGCTTTGGCCAACACTGAGGGAGTTCCCGCGGAAAAGCTTGGTATGGTAGCTGCTGCCAAGTCGGTTGACCCTCAGGACGTGAAGACAGGCATGTTCACAGATGGCACCCGTGCCCTTGCCGGATTGGCTTCATGGGTCGCAGTTAACCCTGTTGCCGGTATAGGCATCTTCAATGCGCAGGACGACTATTACAATCCCGACCGTGTATATCCTTACACCCGTGACTGTATACAGGCTGCAAATCCAAGCGCGAAATAAATTCTACCTAACAAACAAAAAAACGGACTTTAAATATGAAATTTAAGACATATATCACCGTTGCAGCTATGGTAGCTGTCGCTATGACCGCCTGCCAGGAAGATATGGGGTCGTTCGATAACATTGTCTATGAGCCGAATGCCGCCAAGCTTACCACAGTGCTGATGGACGGCAATGTAAACGAGGCTTCGGGAACGGTCTCCGCTTCCATGGCAAAACCGCTTGGCTATGATGTCAACATCACCTTTGCTGCTGATATGGACAAGCTGGCAGATTACAATGAACTTTATGGTGAAGAGGCTCTTCCGCTCCCTGCTGAGAATTATGAAATCCCGGAACCGACAGCCACCATCCTTTCTGGCGCGGTTTCATCCGCCCCTGTCACTGTCAAGATAACAAATCTTGATCAGCTCGACCGTAACCTTGTTTATGTACTTCCGGTAAGCATTGTTGAAGCACCGATTGAAGTGGTGGCCAGCAAGCAGACAAGCTATTTCGTTGTCCGCGGTGCAGCCCTCATCAATGTTGTTGCCAACATCAATGAGAATTATTGCTCGCTGAAGGATGCCGGCAGTGCCACAAGCCTTGGCTCAATGTCGCAGGTGACAGTAGAAGCCCTTGTGAAGATCGATGAATTCGGCAAGCTTATATCTACCGTCATGGGTATTGAAGGTAATTTCCTCCTCCGTATCGGTGATGCCGGTGTGCCCGACAACCAGCTTCAGATTGCAACATCAAACGGCAATGTGACAGATGCTGCCTGGCAGTTTGACACCAACAAGTGGATTGCCCTTGCCGTTACATTCGACTCATCGACAGGTGCTGTCAATGTATACTTCGACGGTGTGAAGAAAGGTTCGACACAGACAGTGGGCTACCGCCGTGCCGTAAACTGGAATTCAGGCAGCTTCTATATCGGCAAGTCTTACGATGACGCACGCTATCTCGACGGCTGCATCTCTGAGGCACGTGTATGGAACAAGATACTTGACGAGGAAACACTCAAAGACCCGTCACACCCATATACTGTCGACCCGGAATCAGAAGGTCTCGTTTCCTATTGGAAATTCAATGAAGGATCTGGCTTGCTTATCCATGACTATGCTAACGGCTATGATCTCATCTGTAATTCAGCTCCCACTTGGATTCCTGTAGAACTTCCCAAATAAATCAATCTCCCTCCTTAAAAATCTATAGAATTATAGTCAATGAAAAATAAATCAATCCTTAAGTCATGCATGGTGGCGGCCTTGGGCTTCCTGGCCGCCGCATGCTCCGATGACATCAATCTCGGACAAGTAAACCCTGACAATGCTGTGGTGCCCGATGGAGATATCATATATATC
>VSPW01000260.1:18675-26840 GCA_009775535.1 Muribaculaceae bacterium | reverse complement strand
GCTATATGCAAAACGGGCGGTAAAATCGCTGCCGTAAAGGTCAAATTTCCGCAACGTGGAAATTGACCTTACGACAGCACTCCGCTCTCCCTCGATGAAGATACATTTATCGAAGCGAGGGGTCAGATGTGGCGATGTGCGGTGATGACGATGCGGCGCGTAACGGAGGAGAGTCAGCCAAAGGAACAGAGGGAACTCGGAGTGCCTACATAGGATTAGAGCAAACGGCAGGTGTCGCGGAGGCACGGAGCGACAGGCTTTCTGTTGAGGATGCTTGCACCGCAGACAGTAAGCCGGCCTGCCCTTGCCCTAAGCCGTAGGCAGACTCGGAGTGAGCGAAGTGGTTGGCCGACCGCCTGAGTGGAGTCAGTGCATCGGCGCACCGTGCATCGGGGCCTGGGGTGGGCATAGCGTCGCAGACGATGAATGAAAGGAACGTGCCCGGGGGCTTGGAATGTTGGCGGCTTCTTCCTCTATGGGTGGGAGGAACGTGGCTGACAGTATGGCTTAGGCGTGAATGGAGGAGGAAGTGCCGCAGCCCATCATCGACGGCTCGGAATAGCAAGCGGATGTTTCGGGTTGACAGCGGAGTGGAAGCGTGCCAACGCCCCGACGCAGGAGGGGTGGCTGCGAAAGCGTGAACGTAGCCGTCAAAGATAGTTTGTGATTGCAGGTGCAGACGGAGCGGACCGACACCGTGACGCAGGAGCGGTGTCGGGGGAAAGCACAGGCAAGCCGTAGGTCGCAATCTATCGACCCGAATACCGCAGCGGTTTTTAGCCGAAGCGGAGAGCAGCGGAGCCTCGGCCAAAAATGCTCGGAGTCGGCGATGAAAGGGATGCAAGCGACTGACGTAATGAGCGGTCAAAAGCCATTGCGTAAGCCACATTCCGGGTGGGGAGAACAATCGAAGCCGGCAACATACCTGCCCTCGGCGAAAGATGAAGGATGGCGACAGCCTGAACACCGTGCATCACAATCATCTGCCGGGTGGGAGATTTAAGGGAGATAGCGGCTCGCGCCGATTGGAGAACGGAGAGCAGATGCCTGTCCTTACAAGTCGGAATGGCAAGCCGAGGTTTCGGGTTGACAGCGGAGTGGAAGCGTGCCAACGCCCCGACGCAGGAGGGGTGGCGGCGAAAGCGAGAACGTAGCCGTCAAAGATAGTTTGTGAGAGCAGGTGCAGACGGAGCGGACCGACACCGTGACGCAGGAGCGGTGTCGGGGGAAAGCGCAGGCAAGCCGGAGGTCGCAATCTATCGACCCGAATACCGTAGCGGTCTTTATTCACAGGGAGGCACGACCCGTGAACAAAGATGCTCGGACTTGGAAGGACTGAGGTATCAAGCGGAGGACGAATTGAGGCTCGTGTAAGCCGCAATCTCCCTTAAATCGGGCGGGTCTATAAAGTGATGCTAAAAACAAACGAGCCATCCTCTCGGACAACTCGCTTGCCAATTTATGAAGAAAGTTCTACTCTTGTAGTGCTGTATGAAATCAGCGTTTGCGATAGCAAACGAAGAATATAATCCCGGCGATGATAAGTGCGATTATGAGAACCGCTGTACCGTCAGGCGGATTATATAGGCGCGTTGTGGCGGTGTGTTCTGTCGAAGTCTCGGCGGCTGATTGATGATAGGCCACCGTATCAAGCCGATTGTAGGCTTCGACGCTGTCCCTATGTACACGCCGCTGATCTATGACGCGCCCACGAACAGCCTTGATGCGAATAATCTCCGTTTGAGAGCCGAGAGCCGAGGGTTGAGAGCCGAGAGTGTCATTGGCGAGATAAGGTCGTTCGATATTGATTTTCAGGGTATCGAAGCTAAAATCAATATTACGGATAGCCGAGTCAATCACCGCCATTGTGCGGTGATGTTCCGACCGAGCGACAGAATCGACTGCGAGAGTCTTGTCGCTGACTACCTGCTTTTGGCTCTTGCAGCTTGCAAGGAGCGATAAAGCAAGAATGAAGATTATCGACCGCATAACTCTGGCTCTTTCTGAACGTTGAACGAAGGACAGGCTTTTGCCGCGAACTCGTTGTGGCCGTGAACTGTGGCCCCGCCATAGCGGTGTCGCAGTTCGGCTACCAACTTGACGAGAGCCGCCTTTTGAGCGGCTGTCCGTGTATCTTTCGGGGTCTTGCCGTCAGCGGCACAGCCCCCGATGTAGCAAACGCCTATGGAGTTTGCGTTATGCCCCGTGCAGTGTGCGCCGACCCGGTTTTCAGGACGGCCACGATGAACGCTGCCGTCGAGGTAAATCACGTAGTGATAGCCGATGTCGCGCCAGCCGTTGCCTTTGACGTGCCAGTCGCGAATCTGTTGGACGGTGAAATTCCGGCCTTCGGGGGTTGCCGAACAATGGATGATGATTTCATTGATTTTTCTCATGGTCTTTGTATTTATAATGGTAGTCGATGCCGAATAACGCTCCCGCGAAAGTCAGAATCTCGCCGAAGGCGATAAGTACGGAATTATGAATTTCGCCCGGTGGCGGCATAATGAAGCCGGAAATCAAGAGGCCGCAGCCAATGACTATCAGCAGGATTGCTGAAATGAGTTGGATTGTCGGCTTATGTTTGTTGAGATTCATAATTTTGTGAGTTAAAGAGTTGTATATGTGGAGAAAAAGTATTACCTTTGTGTATTGATAAGTGAAACCAAGCTACCTGACCCGGACACCTCTGAACGAAAGTGAAGCCAAGCTAAGAAACGTGTATACCTCTGACAGATGCGAGATAGCATCCCCCGTATTCGGGCTATCTGTGTCGGTGTATATGTGATAGCATCCCCCGGAGGTTTTACCTGCGGGCTATCGGAATGAAGTTTATGAGATAGCATCCCCCTTTCGGCTCTGCCGTGAGGGCTATCTTTTTTTATGGGGTTTACTTTCCGAAATGCCATGACTTTTTCGAGGGGTTGTAAATGACCGAGAACTCGGCGAGCGAGCTTACGAGGTTTGCCGTGGTAATGAGCGAGCGTCCCGGCAGGATTTTTTTGGCAAAACCCAGGGCGAAGCGAAGCCTGACAAGGCGATGCTTCTGCGCGTTCTTAGGGTCGAGCAGACACACGACGGAACGACCCCAGCCGATGCACGGTGCGTTGTCCTTGTTTCGGTTGAATTGCTTGACGAGCGTTTCGGGGGCATCCGAGTAGGAATCACAGACCGTGCAAAGGTCGTAATGCGGTTTGGTGTTGAAAGTGAGGATATTGCCGGAGGCAATCTTCACCATATACACCGTGCCGAACAGATTCCATCCCTTGCGCTTGTCGCCGTATTTCTTGGGTGTAGCCCCGGCTTCGAGGGCGACTTTATCATCCCAAGGGTTGCGCTTGCGCGTAAGCCGGAAAAGATACGGCACATAGCCGTCTGTGATAAGCTGCTGCGCACCATATAGACGAAGTTTGCCGTTTTCGACCGATACCTGTATCTGGGCTGTGTTATACAGACCTTTGGAGCCTTCGGTCATGCCGAGTTTGGCCTGGATCACATCAAGAAGTTTCTCGATGTCGGCAACGGCGCGTCGGGCGTTGTTAAGGTCAACGACCTGTTGCGCTTTCATCACACCGGCCCGCTCGGTTGTCGCCATGTTGATGATTGTGGCGTTCTCGTTTGTCATTTGCTGACCTGTGAGCAGGTCGATGAACGTGTTCGAGAGCCTGACGAAATTACGGTCAGCGGAGCCTTGCTGCAATTTGCAGACGGCTATATGGTCGGCTTTCGAGAGCGCGGTGTACCAGTTGCCGAGAATCTGTTGAGTCTCGGAAGTCCCGGCGGTAGCGAGCAGGTCTGCGATGCGTTGCAAGATATATCCGAGGGATTCCGGGGTTATGGAGTCCTTCGTCTGCAACTTGCGGAACTCGGTTATAATCTGAGTAAGCGATTTAGTATCAATAGCCATATCTTATGCGCCGGTGGCGCGGTTTATGGGTTATCGTTTATGGTTTATTGGCAAAGATACCCCTGAAATAATGCAAGTGAAAAGACACTCAGAGAGTGACGGAACGGCGCATAATGTCGGGATTGAGGGCGTTGGAGACTGCCCGACAAAACTCTTGTCCGAGGCTGTCGGCATAAAATTCCTGAATGTTCATCACCGAGGCGAAGTATTTGCGAGAGAACCAACGCTTGCGCTTGCGGCCATTGGCGCGGCCAATGTCACCGGGGTTGCCTCGCGGAGTATTGCGGCCGGTGCCGTAGTCGACGAACAAACCGTAGGTGTTGAAGGCTTGCGATAGCGTTATGTCAATGAACTTGCCGTCGGCTGTCATTGATATGCCGACCGTTGAGCGGTACAACGCTCCTGTGTCGACCGCTCCCAAAAGGGCGATTTGCTCGCGCCATATCTTTACCATTGTGGCATTGAAGGCGCGGACGTACTTACGGCGTTCTTCAACGCTATTTTTTTCTGTACTCATAGGAATGTTCCATTGGCAAAGGTTGGCTTGATAGCTTGCACCATCGACCGCAGAGCTTCGTCCTGCGCCCGCTGACGTTCAAGCGCCAACTTTGCCTATGGGCTTACGCCCATTCATCGGCATTATATCTTAAATCGGTGTAGACATCTACGGCGATTTGGAAATATGCACCGGCAGCTCCGTTGAAAAAATATCGGTCAATCTCGTTGAACGATATTCGGGGGTCAAGGTAGATGCAGTTCTGCTCTAACCGAACCTTTTCAGGGAGAAGTTTCGACATAAACTGTCGGAACAGCTCGCGCATCGTTTCCATGCATTCGGCACGAGCCGACATATCTTCGGCGGCGTGGCGCATGGCGAGGAAAACGGTTTTGACTCGCCGCGTCCTCGGTGTGTTGTTCAACTCGGTATAGCCGTCGGCAATATCGCTGACGCAGACGAAAGCGGTTTGAGACTGTGCCTCGTTGACGGCTTCCTCGAAGCCGTCAAGACCGCTTACGCGACAAAAAACAAATTGCTCACTCTGAGCCAATTTGTTAGTAGCGGTAAGGTTTTCAAAGAAAGCCGCCGCATCCCAACGTCCATTCAGATTATTTTCCATTGGATTGCATTTTGGCGTTCAACTCCTTGTATTCGCGAGCCTGGGCGTTAAGCTCGGTGAGCGCACGGTGCGTATCGAGCGCGAGGACCTCGGCCTCTTTGGTGATGTCGCCCTTGGTGAGCGCACGGATTTGTGCGTTCATCGCGTCCTCAACCGATGCTGACGAGCCGAGCAGGTTGCCGTCTGAGGCACCTGCGATGGGTTGGAAGAAGTCGGAGTATTTCTTCGACAGCGATTCTTTCAACGCGGCGAACCAGTAGAAAATGCTGATGCGCTCGTATGGCTTGAAGGCAATATCTTTGCCGTAAAGCGTAGCTCCGAGTTGGTCGAGGAGTTCATCATTCTGCGTCGAGAGATAACCTTGATAGAGGTTATCGCAGATGATGAACGTTTCAAACGGCACTTCGGAGAAGTCAGCCGGAAGCGCCGACTGACGGTTGATTTTGGAGATCCGGACAGGAACGGTCGGCAGTGAGCTGAGCCAGTCGAGATGTGGAAGCAGCTCGGCGAGGGTTAGCGGCGTAACCTCAAAAAGGATTTTGCTCTTTTTGAGAAGATATGTGCCCGATTCCTGACGGCCTATAACCTTAGTGCCGCTCCAACGGAGCAGGCATAAGGTCTTGATTTCATCGGTGGCATATTCTTTGGCGATAAGGTCGTAGACATATCGCAACTGTTTGTCGCCGAGTTCGTGCCAGCCCTGCGGCACGATGAAGTTAATGGAGATTGTCTGCATGAACGTAAATCGTTTGTGGTGTATCGTTTATCGATGCCACAAATGTACGGTAATGAGCTGACCGGGTAAAAGACAACGAAAGCCCCGGATTTCTCCGAGGCTTCCAGTTGGCGGAGGGTAGTTCGTTACTCCTGCTCGTGGATATTGATGCTGCTGATATATTCGTGGCAGTCGCCGAATTTTTCAATTACGAGCATCAGGGCGAATGAGCGGTTGAAGGTGAAGATGTTCGACCACAGGCAGGTGGAATCATCTGTGAAATGGATAAAAGCGAAGAACTTTCTTGCACCGTCGGGGCATTCGAGCGAGTAGTCGGTGATGTTGGCGAAGTCGCGCTCAACGGGTCGTTTGTCGGGAAGTATCATATCGAATTGAATTAGAGTTATGTGCCGAAGCACTTCAGATTTTACAGGCAAGTGAAAGAATGTGCATAGGAGGCTGAGAGAGTCAAGGGTGATTGCCGTTCTGCAAAGAAGCGAAGAACGGAGGAACGCGGAGCGCAAACCTGCCCTTGACCTGCCGACGCATATTCTAACTTCGCCTCGGAAAATCAGTGCCTCGTGCCATAACTCCAATTCGGTATGACCGACAAACTGCCCTTGCGACGCATCCACACCGACTGCCGAAATGCCTCGACACCGCTAAAAGAAATATCCCTTTGCTTTCTTCTCATTGCGGAACACCGGCGGTGCAAACAGCTTCGCGGTCTCGGACTGATGCCATTCAGGAAATGCGGCCTCAGGCTGCCGGATATAATTCACAATATCCGCGAGCCTACGCGAGTTGAACGACCCTGAGCGCAGGTAGCCGACAATCTGCGCTTTTACCTGCCGGACAATCTCACTCCGCTTTGCCGTCAGATCTCCGCGCAGGTTTTCGGAGCGGAGCGCTGACATCAATTCAGGCGACAGCCATTCTTCCGAGAGGCTTGCTTCGAGGTCAATCAACTGTGGGCGCAACTCACAATACTTGTCCCATAGTCGTTCTGATTCCCCCGACTGTTGGGCTACAACATCAAGGGTCGGAAACAGCGTGGCGCCGAACAACCGCCCCTGCGGTGAGTCCGGCCAGCCCTCGACGGAGGGCAGATTGTGAAGAAGCTGCGCCAGTGCCTTGTCCCTCTCGGCGAGCAGACCGCCAACGAGCCGGTCGACGCGCATCTTCGATGCCGGAGAAAGGTTTTGAGTTCCGACAGTGGCGAAACCGTTGGGCGTAAGCACAAGGTCGAGCTGCGGCACGGCCAGCCGGTATGCCTCGACTGCGACGATGTGAGCGGCCTCGGACGCTATGGCGTCGAGCAGTTCTGCCGGAACGAAGTGGTGGCAGAACCATTGCTCGGCTCTTTCAAGATAGGGAGCGAGTTTGTCAAAGAGCGGAGTTTCCCCTTTGACCTCGCGCATAGAGTTCGGAATATACTTCCGCAACTCATCATTGCTTGTTATCAGTTTCATTGGGCTTGGAGTTTGGGAGTTTAACCTGCTTTGCGTCCTGATGTTCGTCTAAGGTGGTAAGTTGGATAAACGGCACGTCTACCGTCACGCCACGCCAATCGTTAAAGCGGATGATTATGCGGTGGACGGTAAAGAGCAGGTCGTGATACGGTTTCTGAAGGGCTTGGGCGATGGTGTAAAGCTCGCGCTTGTCGGAGCCGGAGTTGTTGCTTTGGGCTTTGCCGGGAACTGAGCCGACAAGGTTACTATGCACCCGCATAGTAAAGCATATCATATTGATAGCTTCCTGAATGTCGGTCTCCCAATCGCCGCCCTCCTTGCTGTCGTCAATCTTGTTGATTACGACGTCGTGTTGCTCCTTGCCGTCGGGCGATATATAGAACGTGGAGAACCATGCTTTGCCGCTGTTCTCCGCGCCGGTGAGGAAGTCGAGAATCTGCTGCTTCTCGCGCACGATGCGCTCCTGCTGCTTGCGACGGTCGGTAATGCCCTCGGCACGAAATATTGACTCCCAATATTTCGCTCCGACCTCGATGTGATATTTGATAGGAGCGGAGTTTTTCAACTTCGCCTCCTTTGCGATGCCGATAAGCTGCTTGATGTTGTACCACTTGCCCCGGAATAATGCGCCATAGTAAGGTATCGGGTAATAAGTGCTGTCGACTGTCGGGATTCGCGATACAATCGCGAATTTCCGGCACTTCGAGTTCTTCGTGGACGAAGCGCCCAAGGGCGATGATTTGGCGAGCTTGTCTTGCAGATCTCGCCACGGAGAAGCCGGGTCGAGCAGGTCGATTTCCTCGATGTCGCTGCGCGACGAGATAGGTTTGCGCCAGTTGGCGTAAAGGATTTTGGAAATACGACCGTGCTTGTCAGCCGGAGTGAAGCGACAGTAACAGGCTTCCTTTCTCAACAGACGGACGATGCGCGATCCGTCCTCGTTGAGAATAAGC
>VSPW01000260.1:0-18665 GCA_009775535.1 Muribaculaceae bacterium | reverse complement strand
CACTGACACGGCGAAGCCAAAGTGCTTAAAGTCTTGACTAACTCCGAGAAAGTATGAGGCGAGGTCGTTGTCGAGAGTGAAGTCCTCGACTTCGCGCTTGACCGCTGCGGAAGCGATGCAGGTATCGTATCGCAGACCGGCACCATAACAGACCTCGGCGTTGAAACACTGGCAGGTGGCGAGTGTTTCGTCTTTCTCAATGAGATTGAGGATGTCGAACGGCATCTGATTGTCGCCTCCCCACGGTATATAGCTCAGGCTATCATCAATGATAGTCGGCACAATATCCACGTCCTCCTTGAACACGGATGCGGAGTTGACGGTGAACGCTGCACGGGCTTCATAGCCCGGAACCGATTCAACGGAGTTGAAATTGAGATTTTCGATATTCATAGCGAAAAGGATTGAGCATTAGAGAAATACTTCCAAGTCGTTGACACGGAAAATGCAGCAGTCGCGGACACGGCGACATTCGCCCGAGGCCAATATCTTGATATTGCGCCAGCCGCCGTAAAAATTGTAGCGGAGCGATATGCAATTTTGGAGGTGGAGAATGGAACCGTCCGACTTCCATACATGGAGGTCGACAGGGTCGCCGCTGTTGAGCATCGTGCGAGCGGTGCTTATGTGGATTGCTTTTGACATTGAAAGGTACGAGGAACGAGGTTAGCTGAATACGAGATTATAGGGTTCAGTGAAGATGCCGGGCGAGGCGGAGAGCCGCACTATGGGGCGGTTGTCCTCGTAACGCCACGTGAACTTTACTTTGTTAAGTTTCTCGTCGCCGTCCTGAAACTCGCAGGTGGAGTCGGTAATGAGTATCGGGGCGAGAACAAGAGGGTCGTAGCTGTTGGTCGGGTCCGGCACGATGCGGAACACATCGTGCGACGAAAAGAGTTGGTCTATCCATCCGGCTTCGTCAGAAGTCAGCGGTCCGGCCTCCACCTCGTATGTCTTGGCCGTAGACCGGTTGTAGAACCGCGACTTGCCGTTGATGATGGCGAGGGAGCGGTCTACGTCGGTCTTTGCCGTAGTCACTACCGGCAAAGTGGCCGAGTCCCAGACGTTGAAGCAGTTGCGGAAGTAGAACGAATCAAGGTCTGTGAGCGAGTTGTCGACGAAGCAGGTAACAGACCGCTGACCGCAACGGACGGTGAACGATAGCAGCGAGATTTCGCCGAGCCTTGCGGTGGCGAAAGAAGCTGCATCGGCAATGATTGAGGACAGGGAGATATTGAGCTGCACGATGCCCGACGAGTCGGCGGTCTTACCGCTGTCGATGGTGTATGAGTGCTGATAACGTGCCTCCGAGTCAGCCTTGCGGAACGAGTGGGCGACGGAATAAGCGATGTTCTCCCCCTTTTCGGCATAGAGGAAAAGGGAAAGTGTCGTGCCGGAAGCGACACGGCGCACGGAGAGCGTTGTCAAGAAATTCTCACGGAGGAACGCCGGAATATCCGTGCAGACCGTGAAGCGGTCGCAGTACAGGATATGAAGCACACACGAGTCAGCCTTGTTGCTGACCGTGTCGGTGAAAACTCGGAGGGTGAAGTCTTCGCACGACTGGCCCGACGAGTTCATCTCGGCCTCGATGAGTGAGCCGAGGTCAAAGAGCGTGACGTAACCGCCGTGTGCGTAGTAACGCTCGGAGAGAATGACGATGCCGCCGGTGGCGGTCAGCGTGACATCGACAAAATCGCCGTCTACGGCCACGGTGATTTCACCGACAGCCGAAGAAAGGATGACGCCCTGGGGCTTGTATGTAATTCGGTGTGCCATGCCGCAAATTTATTGCGGATATGAGCCACGGCAAAAGACAGCCGAAAGCGGCCACTCCACGGAGGGAGCAGCCGCGAGACCGACGGTTTGGAGAGGTTATTTCTCCAGATGGTCAGGAACGAAGTCGGGCGCGTCGGGGTCGATGCCTCGTGCGATGTACTTTGAACGTAGGGCATTGTACGTCTGAATGACTATCTGATTGATGACGCGGAAGTGCAGGTCTTCAATCAGGAGGGCGAGCTGTTCCTTGTGCGAGGGAAACTGAGTGCCGAAGGCGAAGTTGATAGTCCGCGCTGCATCGAGGATAACTTGCAGCTCTTGTTCGGTGAATTTGTTGTAGTTGATTTCCATTGTTCGGGATTTATAGGGTGAATACTTCTCGTGAATTGTTGTCGATGTGTAGGATTGAGAGCGTGTAATTCTCGCAACCTTTTCGGAACTCGACCTTGATAAAGTCTTCGCCGTCGCGCCAACAGTAGTAAAGGGCTGTGCGCATCGCGTCTGTATCGCTGTCGGCATAGAACTTCCATTTGCCCTGTTTTGTGTAGCAGATATATTCGTACATCGTTGTGAGAATTAGCGGTTTGACATTCGGGAAGAAAGCGAGGGAGGCTTATGCCTCCTCTCGCTGAGCCTCGAACTGGAGGCGTTCATAGATGTTCTGGGAGATAGTAGCGCCGTAACGGGCTTTGAGCAGGTGCATATAGCGCATTGCGCTCTTGGCTGTCTTGCATCCGCAGCCTACATTGTCCTTGGGGGCCACGCCCTTGAAGTAGACGTACCAGCGGTTGAACTTGCGCTGAGCCACGATGAGCTTGGGAGTTGTCGTTGTTGCCGGAGCAGTCTCGACGGCGGGAGCGGCGGTTTGAGCTTGGATTTTTTCTGCGGATTTTTTAGTTTTCTTTGCCATGATTCTGAAGTATTTGGGGTTAATGATGTGAGCCGAGGCTCTTAATTTTTACGTTGCAATGACTGGGAGAACGCAGAAAGCGGCAATGCCAATAATCCCAAGAAAAATTTTAAGGCCCAGGGTGGCCGGTAAATACTACCTGAAAGGTGGAGAATTATAAAAATTTTCGCAGTCCCGGAGGTGGCGGCGAGGCACGAAGCCGGGATAGCGGAGCGGTATTTGCAGAAAGCGGTGCGTCCTACCTTTGCGGACGGAAAAATAGACCTCGGTTCACTCCCCGAATACGAGATTGGCAAATGGAAAACTGACCGCAGAAAAGAGGCTCAAACCGCGCCGCCGGAGAGCCCGGCACACAACTTCGCACTCAATCGTGGCAGCAAGTTCGATAGCGTTAAGGTATGTCGTTCAAGGTTTACCCCAAGTCGTAGGCAGTGGATGCGGCCAAAGAGCGCAGCCCAAAATGCGACTATGTGTGCTTGCGCCCGATACGGAGATGCCCCAAAACATCGGACGCTTTCAGTCGGGGCAATAGCTGCGGCGGTGTCCGTCGCGCCCGAAAGTCCAACCGCCTCACGACGATGCACACATTATATTATAGTATATAAGCAAAACGGCAAATGGAAATTGCCGACAGCAGACACGATGCTTCTCAGCCCTGCGGTTGGTGCGTCAGCGAGGGCAAAGGTCGAGTGCGAGGTGCGAGAATAGCTCTCAATCCTCCGGCAACAATCACGTTTCACCCGACCCGAATAATGGAAATGTGCTACGCAAGTTGAGAGTTGAGAGCCGAGAGGTTAGGGAGCTGCGGACGATAAACTCTCACCGCTAACCGCTAAACTTCGGCTGCAAGCCGAAGTTCAAAAGGTCTGACCGCGACAGCATTAACGCAGTGGAAATAAACGGAGCAAGCGGTGGCGATGAATGAGCAAGAGTTAAGGCTGCCCCGGCGGACAGCCTGCCCTTTGAGGGAGGAACGATTTATCAGTATGCAAAGCAACCCTGTACCATCGTGTAGTCGACATCTTCGTGCATCGAAGCGGCGATTTCCTGGGCTTCGTCGGCGTTGGAGGCTTCAACTTCTTCCATGTAGCTGTCGCCGTCGAAAGTGATTACTTCCACCGAGAAGTATTTGTTTGAGCTGTCGGAGTTGAGAGAGCTGTTGAATATGTTCATTACGTGGGTCATGATTTTGAAGTTTAGAGGGTTTTACTTGTGCGCCGGGGCGCGTTTGTTTTACATTGCAGAATATGCGTCTGACCCAATCAGTGCCTCCCGGCACGTTAGCCGACAAGGGTTCGTCCAAAAGGGCCTGCCCCTTGAATACTCTTTTTTAAGCAGTAAAAAAGGAAGATTTTTTGAGCGAATTTACCTGCCCTTTTCGAGCGTAGATAAAGACGCTAACTTCGCGATGTAAATACAATGCTGCCTACGAGCGCGTTCAACAAGTATGCCCTATGAAACGTCCCGGCAAAATCCTGATCCACGAAACCTGCAAGGCATATTCGACGGTGAACGCCGATCGCTTACCCAAATACAATCAGCACCGTGTAATCACAGACGGACACAGCGGAATACCTCAGACAGTGAAGCCCGGCCAAAGAAGGGCAGAAATAGAAATCGTCTCAATGCACGAGTCGATGAAACATAGGTGCAGGGTGACCACTGATAAATCCTCCCATAAAGGAGCATAAAGCACGGTAAACTTCCCATTTTGCGACCATCGCCTCGCGGCGACTTCAAAATACAACAAGCCCCTGCGGAGGTATCCGCAAGGGCGTATGTCGAAATAGGGATTGAAGCCGAATGGCGGAGACCGTGGCTCCGTTCACGAAAGCCCGACGGCTTGCCGGATTTCCCTATTTGTTAAATTTGAGTTGTAATGAGGGTCGCTAATAATGAAGTAATTGCTATTATAACGGCAGTAATCGCAATTCTTCTCGAAGCTTGTGCTTCATTCAGGGATGCAAGTTGGGAATGATATTTTTGTGACGTATAGGCGTCAATCCCTGTTGGTGTCCAACAGATACTTTCATTTCCACGATAAATGAGGCCAAGCATTACCATATTGATTAATGATGTATCAGCAATGGACTCATTAGTTTTGCATCTTCTAAAGGGAGTGTTTTTAAAGAAGCCATCCTTAATTCGTTCCTCAGAGATACAGACATTTTGCCCTAAGGAACGTTGATAAGCAAAATAGTCCAATACATAGCAGAAGAAAGTACAGCGGATTAACATAAACTTTATAGTCAAACGCTGAGATTGGTATGGGCCAATCATAATTTTCAGAGCCATATGTTTAAAAGCGATTACTGGTGTGCGGTGCCGCAACTCCCATAAAATTATTCATTATCTGTATCATCGTCTTTATCATCCCTAACATCTTCAATTATGGCATTTCGGTGATAACCGTGGCGAACAAATGGATCTACAAATATCAGTTCCTTGTACCACTCTCCGAACTCATTCTTTTTGTTCTGCATACGCCAAAACCCGCGAACATAGATGTCATTGTCATTTATAATTTTTCTAAACCAACGAGAATCCATTACAATAACCTCTTGCCCCGTATTATTTATAACCTTTTTCTTATCGACGTATTCAAGTGGAGTGCCATCTACATCGGTAAATTTCCCTTGAGGAATAATTACGGTTTCGACTTTGACATATTTCTTAACGGCAACATATGAGGCTATAAAATTGCCCACAGATGCGACCGTCCTTTGGCGCTCCTCCAATGAACCTTTAAACAAGTTGTTGTCAGCTAAAATAGTATTAACGATTCTGACGCCTATATGACCCTTGACACTAACATTACGAGAATAGAAATTGAAGACGCTTTTTCCATTTTGTTCGGTAAAACTCCATAGATGCAATTCATTCCCTCCGAACCCGTATATTAACGTATGGTTTCCTTTACATAGTAAAATGCCACATTCATCTGATTTGCTAAATTCAGAAAAAAGGTCAGGCATTATTTTCTCAAAAGAGCGTTCGCTTTTTCTCATAACCTCCTCAAAGGAAGGCATGACTAATTCAGGAAGCCCCCAATTTGGATTTTGTTCCCGAATGTCATTTAATTGGCGAAGGTCAGCATAAAGCAGCTCTCTATTTATTGGGAGAGATACGTTGGCCGCAACAATGTTTTGTGCCGGCTTATTATCATTGGGATTTAGAAGCCAAGATATTATGGGACGTTCTTTTATGAGCATATAAAATTAGTTAGCGATTGAAGCCGGACGGTCAAGATCTTAGGCTTGATTTACGAGCGCGGTGACGGTGCGGCAACTCCCTTAAATTATTTTATAGCACGCCAATCGTATTTGTTGAGTTTATATTCGGTCCAACGCCATTTACCATTTGGATGAATTTCTCCGAGGTAATGACCTGCTATAATTCCATGTATACTTCTTTTAGTGTTTGCAATATCGTTATCATCAAACATTTGGAAGGAATCATCTTCGCTATAACAATTAAGAAGAATCGGAGTGAAGTAGTCAATCATTTGCGACAAATTCATAGAGTCCATATACTCTAAAATCTCGCGTTCATCAACATCGTTAAACTTAATCAAAAGCCATCCGATATTATTCACAATTGAATCTTCAGATATTTCAGGATGGTTTTTAAGCCAGTCCTTAATGGATTTCTTCAAATTGAAGCCACGAAGAAGTACGAAGCCCAAATCTAAGAGCCTTTTTTCATCAGATAAACTTTGATATTCCGAAGAAAAGTTGTCAACATAAGCTTTAATATGGTGCGGTAGATCAAGACTACCGTACGAGAAGTATTTATTTTTATTAAGTGGTTGTTTGAAAACAACCGGTTGCTTGTTAATATTCATAGTCGCGTACACTTACATTGCACTATGCCTTTAAGTCATTATTGATACAAACAATGATTTCGTGATATTTATTGAGAGATTGGAGTTATTACATTGGTTTAATCATTGATTCGATGAAAGCGATTTCGTCGTCAGAGAGGTGGTATTTTTTGTAAAGCTGAGCGTCGATTTCCTCCACGCTCTTGCTCCAGTCGATGTCGCTGTTAGCCGTGAAGTCCTGCATCGGGACATTCGCCCAAGTATCCTTAGGGTTGTGTTGCGTTGCCTTGAGGGTACCTAATAAACACCTGGCAAATTTTGACTTGACGTATTTCAAACACGCGGACGCCTCCTCAGCTGAGGCAAACTTGCCGATGCTGAGGAAGGTGTCCGTGTGTCCGATTACCGGCACGCCGATTACCGGCACGCCGATTACCGGCGTGCTGAGCACCTCGCCGATGGCACCTGTGCCATTGGCCTCAGGCACAAATACGTTGTAGTAATTCAAGAAATCGCAAGGTTGTAGATATTTGGCGTTTATCCATCGTGTTTCACGACAGCCCTTGATCCTACCCATTATCTGAACGCCTTTATCCGAGAGCTTATCTTCTGAATCAACAAAGATTTCAGTGAGATTCTCAAAGGCATTAGATGTAATTTTAGCAGCAGTTCCCTTTCCTTGAACCTCATATATACGTGGCACTTCGGTTAAAGCTAAATCTGAGAAACGATATATGCCTTGTGATGAAACAGTTTCAGAAAAAGCCCCTCGAACAAAGTCTTTATGAATCCTTACTTTGTCCATTATAGAAACAAGTTGAGGAAATTCCGAGAAGAATCCAATTGCCCCAAACTCTTTGTTTGCATTTCTAAGACCAATAGCAACTCCGCCTTTAATATCTACTGTCGGGAATACTTCATTGGATTTCTGGAAGTAGTCTACGACCTTAAAATGAGGGTCTGCCAACATTCTATCCATCCATTCGGCTGGTGTCTGACCGGCCTTGAAAAGATAACGTCCGGGGGTAATCAGAGATACTATAGGTGAAAGTTTAAACGCGGCATCATAGAACAGGTGATAAATTGGAGCTTTACGAGTGCTTTCTCCTTCCTCCTGATACGGCGGGTTTCCGACAACAGCTTTTATTTTCACGTTCTTTCCAACTAAGTCGCCCACTTTCTTGATGAAAAGTTCGGGCTGGTTCTTGATTTTGTTTATTAGGTCTTCTGGAGCCCACATATTGGTATTCCCTTTGCGGAAGCCGAGGAGTGTCCGCTCTGTGATGCGCTTTGCCATTGGGGTTTTGCAGATAACAAAGATGTTTTCTGCAACAGCAGCGTCCCAAATGGCTTGATGTTTTTCGAGGGATTCCGGCGAGAACATCTGATTACGCAGCCGCGAGCGGTAGATGTTATAAGCGAGGTACAGCGGATAAAGACCCGACTTTGAATTTATTTCAAGGAGGTGGCTGTCCGGTGTAAATACCTCTGCGGTAACATCTCCACGGTCGACAAAGCGCGGTTCTTCGATGGTCTCTGAGAAGTCCTCGTTGAAGAACGTGTAGCCGCCGAGACAGTCGCTCATGTGCATATTCACCACGCGCCACGGAGTCAACACTGTTTCCTTATCGGGGTTGCGGAATGTGGCGAAGATAGCTGCGATGCGCTCGATGCGTTCCTCAATAGTCAGGCGGTCGGCGGCGCGAGCCATAGCGCGGATGCGCTTGGCAGCGGCTGAGAAGATTTCCGGGTCGTAGTATTTCTTGAAGGCGTTGAACTTCTGTTTGCTCACACCTCGCGGCATAAACTCCTCCCACGACTGAGGGTCGATAAGGTTGGTGAAGTTGTCGATAGTCAGCTCCTCGTCCTCGTTCTCAACCTTGGCACCATAAATCATGAGCGGCATACGAATTGATATACCGCGAAGAATTGAGATTGCGTCCTCCTTGACTTTCTTCTTCTTTTTCAGTTCTTCAAGACGCTTCTTTTCTTCCTCGGTCAACTCTTTCTTTTTCTTCTTTTCGAGTTTTTCCTTTTCCTCGTATTCCTCGTTTGTCAGACCTTGATTGTTGACATCAATCTGCCCGGTATTACCCATCGCCTTGGTCTGACCGATGATACCTTTGAGGTCTTCAAACTCTTTGATTTCTATATCAGAGAGTTTCATCAGCTCGTCGTTGTAGAGGCATCCGTCTTCGAATCCATTGCGGACAACGCGCTCAACGAATGCACGTTTGAGCTGCTGAAGCATACGGGTTACATTGAGGGTTTCCATCTTGGAGCCTTCAATGGCGATAACAGGGCAAAAATTCAGGAACTCGCCCATTGCGCGTTTTTGATTTTCAGTTGTCTTACCGGCTTTGGTAGAAAGACGTGGCACGGTGGCGAGAACCTGCAATGTGCGGTCAGGAGCAAAGTCGAAAACGTAGCAGTTTTCCTTGACTCGGCCATTGATGGTTGCCGGAGTCTGCACACGGAAGATGGTCTGCATATAAGCCGAGGCAGCAGTGTTGAAGCTACCCGACAGCATCAGCACACCCATCCACGGCTTGACACTAACCCCCGTAGTAAGACGACCACACGACAGTGTAATAGTTCGGGTTGTGTCGGGGTCTTTACCGATGGCGGCTTCAACCATTTTGAGTGCTTCGCCGTTTTCCTCGTCCTCGTCGCCGTCACCGGCTACGTTGACAATCTCGAAGTGTTGGAAAACGGGGTGGGCTTTAAGCAGTGCGCTCAGCGCCTTTGCCGCTTTCACACCTGGGAGCATCCACAGCGTGTGACGGAAGATGTCGCGGTATTCATCGTTGGCGAAAGGATATGCGCTTTCGGGGTCGGTCTTCGTTAGAAGATTGAGGAAGTTGCGGATATCCTTTTCGTGAATAAACGTGCCATCGTCGCGAGTGCGGAAGAACTCGCGGAAGTTGAACGCAACATCTTCATCGGCAAACTCGTTCATCAGTCTGCCGAGGTCATAAGTGAAAATATTGAGCGTCGGCAGACCGGCATACGGGTTCGGGTCGCCGGGGTGGGTTTCCTCCCACTCTTGTTTTGCCCGCTGTTCCATGACGTAGTCCCAGGTGTAGATTTCATCTTCCTTGAAGTCGTCAAGAAGATTGAACGGTGTGCCCGATAAACGGAGAACTTTTGTCTTGTCCTTAGTCAGCTCCTCCATTACGGCTTTTCCGAGAGCCGTCTGAGTACCTTCGTGGGCTTCATCTACAATGATGAGATCCCACGGAGCAGAGAAAAGTGCGTCGTTCTTGTTGAATTTGCCGCCTACGGTTTCCGAGCCTCGCAAGTCTTGCATAGAGGCGAAGTAAACATAGTGGATGCCATGCTGCTTGAATTGCTTGTCGAGCGAGGTAAAGGATTCTCCTTTATGTTTCGAACCATACTGATAGTTGGGCGAGTCATAGAAAATCTTGCCGAAGTCCTCGAACCACCCTGCATCGACCACGGGGCGGTGAGTGAGGATAAGTGTACGCCCGAACTGCATCAGTTTTACCACTTGAAGGGCGGTCAGAGTCTTGCCGAAACGCATCTTGGCGTTCCAAAGCATCTGATTGCCCTTTTTGAATTGCTTGAGAGTCTTCTTGATGGCTTCCTCCTGTTCGGGTCGGAAGATAATCGGAGAACGGTCTTCGGTTATCTCGCCCGGACGGAGCGACTTGCGCCCTTGTTTAAGGGCCGCAATAGCGGCTTTGGCGGTTTCGAGGTCGCAATAAAACCACTCGTTGGCATTGTTTTCGGTATCGAAAACTTTGCGCTTTATGCCGGAACGGATAAGCAGGTCGTGAACGTCTTTGTCGTTGAACGAGCAGACACCGCCATCTCGGAAATGGGCGGTAACTTCGGTATAAAGCAACTCATATTTTATACCGGCTGTCTGCGTCTGATGATTTATGCGCTCACGGGCGGCTGCATTCAGCTCCTTGCAGTTGGGCTGAAGTGCAAGATAATTGTCAGAGGAATTGCAAGAAGCCTCGCCAATTTTCAGGATGCCTCGGTGCGCCTCATCGTTGATACGATAGACGTATATCAGCTTCGGTTTTAGTTGAATGAAATGCTGCATGGCATTAATTCTTTATAAGGTCGATGAATCGAATTTTCTTCTTATCTTCGGTTTTGGCGCCCCAGTCTCGGATAAGGCAATAAGTGCCGTTGTGCTGACGGATGTCGCCGGACTTGCAACCGGCACACGGAATAAGTTCGGGTTCGCCAAAATCGAATAATGATGGCTGAGTGGAAGGCTTGTCGCCGCAGCTGTCGGGCACAACGCCTTTAAGTCCGTCCATCTGCCAAAAGTTCCAAGAGATAATGTAGGCGATATAAAGCAGTGATTTCATCTGCGGTATTTTGTCCGCTCCGAATTTCGCTTTATAATAGTCTAAAAAAGTCATTAGCAGGTTTTCACGGGCGAGAAGCAAGTTATCGCCTTGCCATTCGTAGCCGTAGACATTCATGTAAGCGGTCTGCGCCCATTTGAGCCAGTCGCCTGTGGTTTCGGTATTCTCACTTACCACGCGGAGTTTGCGGTCGAGCAAACCGATGCGCTGTTCTACCGGGATAGGCTCGCCGGTCACGGTGTCGTAACGGCTGACGATATAGGGAGCTTCGCCGCAGGTGATTTCAAGGCGAGTGTCGCGCACATAGTCGCGCCACGTCTTACCCTCCGGGAATGTAATTGGGTCTGTGTTTACCATCCAAGTATGGTCGGGATTTTCAGTATTGAAAACTCCCTCGCGTCCGAACCACGCATCATCAACAAGATTATTCTGCGCGTTGCATATCCATGATGGGGTGAAAACCTCAGCCATTTCACGGCTGCGCTGCTGTTGCTGCTGGCGCGACTTGACCGAACGCGGCACAATTACGGTGCCGTTATCGCCGGTGATGCAAGGAATGGTGATTTGGTCGTGATAATGGTAGCCGTCGCCAAGATGCTCATAGTTGTCTGTCGCCCAAAATATATTGACTTGCTCCCCCTCTTTCGGACTCAAAGTGTGGTCTTTGAGCAGGGTCGTAAGTAATTCGGGCGACAGCGCGAATATGTCATTTTCTTTTATGTCGATAGATTGGTCTACCATACAATTTTGGGGTCGTCAGATTTTGAGGTCTTTTAATATGCAAAGTTACCACAAATTTTCGAGATTTGCGGTATTTGCAATGCCCTAATTGATAGAGCCTGACGATTATTTTATCTTGGCGCCGTCTTTGAGTGCCGAGGGTAGCCACATAATGGCTAAAATCAATACGAGAAGTCCCATAGTCGAATCTGTTTAGAAGTTAAACTTGAACACTTTCTGTGTTCGACTGCAAAGTTAATCGGCAGGAGTGCCTAATTCGTGCACTCCAATGTTAAACTTTGTTTATTCAATTTGAATAAGGAGATAAAAATAAGCGAGGCTACCCGACAAAGTGGCAGCCTCGACTTTACCTTTTTTTATAGTGCAAGGATGCAGCGACGAAGTCTGCACCGGCACTTTTGTGTTGCAAAGGTAATACTTTTTTCTAACGTGGCAAAATTACGACAATAAATTAACATTTAATTTTCTCAGATACAAGAGAAATCGGGTATCAGCGGCTTCAGATTGGGTGCTTCCATGCAAAGCTTCTCGTAGAGGGATTTGACGGAGGCGCTTAAATCATCAGCCCGTTTGGTCGAAATCTGTGCCATCATATATCTGATAACGCGCAAAGCGCCGACAATGTTTCCTGATTCCTGGGGCGTGATATGCGCCGGACCGCGATTGATGCGTCGCGGAAGCCGCAAGTCATAAAGGAGGTGTCCGTGGGCGCAGGCGTTACGGACTTCCCGGATAGTGTGCATATAGCTTTCAAACGTAACGACCTGCCGGATGCCGAGTTTCTGAGTGATAAGGATTTTATCATCGCGTTCTTTGAGCTGCTCATACAGCTTCATAACAGCACCGAATGTCATAAACTCGAGTGTTTTCCACGAGGGCGCGAAGCGGTCATTAGGATTCTTCTGATGGTGGCGCTGAATGATAGGATTGCGCTTGAAGTCGGCGGTGTAAACTTTATTTTCAAAATCCCTCGCATAAGAACGGCTGACAACAGACGGACTTATAAACCATACGGAATTGGGAGAGTATTTGTTGGAAAGGTTGTAAATCAATGCAGTTCGGAAAGCAATCTCAATTCGCGTCAGGTATCGAGTAAGCAAAAGACGCAGGTCAAAATCGAAGTAATAGAGTTTAACCGCGTCCTCAAAAGTTGCGCCGTCGATATATTCGTGTGCGCGGTTTCGCAGCTGGGGATATGATTTTTCAAATGGGAAAAGGTAGAAGCCAAGTCGGTAATATCCTATGTCAAGGAGTATTTCACGCGCCTTGTCTTCATCCTGTATGGCGAGACCTCTTGTTTTCAGGAGGTCGAGCTGTTCGTCTATTGTGGTTGCCGGTTTCGTCATATACAAGTTTGAGATATGCGAAGTTACGAAATTTCCGTGAGATGGCAAAGAATGGCTACCATTGTTTGTTATACATCGCATCTTCGACCACGGCGATAAATGCTGTACGGATTACGTGGAACGGCATGAAGTGTTCCGGGCGTTCTTCGTCTGGCGCGAAGTGAACGTAATCGTTGATGTATGTGTGTAGCTCGTCCATTGACATTACGCCCTTATATCCCTTACACCATACTTCTGCCGTGTTGCAGAGATATTGGCGCAGAGGGCATCCGAACTCGTTTTCGAGGAATCGGACATCGCTCCAACTAACGCGGTTGCGGTACGCAAAGCCGTTGAACAATTCGACTAACTTGTAGCGGTACCACGGCTGATTGGTGCGCTGAAGAACATATTCGAAGCAGGCGTTGATTTCCGGGTCTTGCTCGGCACAATCATAGTCCTTGCGGTCCTCAGCCATGGGTTTCAGAGAGAGCGGCCCCTCGTCTTGCCAATAGCGTAAGCCATCATTGTCAGTCTTGCCGACTGGGAGTTTCGTTTCTTCATTCATCTTTTGGCCGTGGAAATGTCCATCCATTATCAGCCAAAAATTGATGAACGTACCGCGAAAAGTCAGGAACTCGTTCCAACAAGCGGGATAAAAGCCATTGTGTTCATTCGCTTTGCGTTCTTCGTTAAAGATGTCCTCAAAGGCAATACCCGGTTTGTCGGTGGCTTTCTTCTTGTCAATCTCGTATTTCCAACGAAGATACTTCTCGAAGTCAATGCCGAAAGTGCGGTCGAGTTCCACAATATCGTCAAGGGATGCGAAGCCATTATCTGCGATATATTGGAACAGTTTGCAGCTGTCGTCGAAACCGCCGGTGTATTTACTGCGGTCGGATGCTATATAGAGCGCCTTGCGAAGCGGCGCATCTTTAATGACCTTATATGTTGGAGGGTAATAATACATAATGCCGTAGGTTTTGTTTACGGCTGCAAATATACGCAATATTTTTCAGAAATCAGCAAATTATAGCGATAAATATTTTATGCAACAGGGAATATTATATCGTATTCCAACTATA
This sequence comes from Muribaculaceae bacterium, assembly GCA_009775535.1. Lineage (GTDB taxonomy): Bacteria > Bacteroidota > Bacteroidia > Bacteroidales > Muribaculaceae > CAG-873. The sequence continues at coordinate 4,653 of VSPW01000260.1, read as the reverse complement.
ATCCAATGCAGGACGTTGATTTACAGCGTAAAAGAAGTGTCGCTATAACACACCCGACATTGATAGAAAGAAAGAGTCATGGTACGGGAATTTCTCGCAGCCGATGTAGAGGGTATCGAAAGCGTCGGTGCCGTCGGTGCGATGCTCCAATAAATCCTCCTCGCTCTCGGCGAGCTTTTCGCCGGACTTGTCCTTGCGGAAGCCGTTGCGACCGTTGGAGACACCGGCGGTCTGAATGGCGAGGATAAGGTCGTCGTTGTTGGAGCGGTTGAAGAACGGCATAAGGCGTTGCTTTCCGGCAAAGGCGTTGTTGATGAGAAGATACTTCTCGTCGTGTCGCATCGGGTTTCCGAGGTAGACCGACTCAACGCACCAGCCGTGGCGCTCAAACTCTTTCACTACGTTGTAGTGGAAGTCCTGGTCGTTGACAGCATAGTTTGAGCCAAGGGCGGTTGCGTCGTAATAGTAGACCACGGTCTTGTTGCGATGCCCGGCGTAGTAGCGGCAGAAGTCCTCGACGAGTGCCGGTATCTTACGCTCGAACTTGACGAAGAAAGATTTGAGGACGTTGAGCCGACGGCCTGACGGTTGCCCACAGACGATCCAGTTAATATTCGCGTTGTAGTCCATGCCGATGCAGATAGGCGCATCAGGATTGATGTCGCCGTCAGCCTGTGCGGTCATGGTCTCTAAGATGTCGGGATGGCGCAGTGCAACATCAAGGCCGAGGCTTTCGAGGTAGTCGTTGTTGTTGCCGTCGTACTTGTGGCCCTCGCGCATTGAGGAATAGAAGCCGTCTTTGGCAATGCCGATGCGGCGGCAGAGAATGGAAGTCTGAAACGTGAGCGGAGTGAGGTCGCGCTTCATCTGCTTGATATAGTTCTCGCCGAGGAGCTGCAAGTTCTCAATGCTGCTGTACTCGCGGTAGTAGACGGCCACGGAGCGCATCTGATTGAGCTGCCGGTCGAGCTTGCGGAGTTTGCCTTTGAGGTAGTCAGGAATAGGCTCCCCTTTTGAGCGCATGGCGCGTATGCGCTCCTTGATGCGCCATATCTCATAGACCGTCCCCTCGATGGTGGCAATCAGTTCGGAGTCCATTTTCTCGCGATAGTGCAAGAACCACGAGCCTTTCTTGGTCTGCGGCATATCCGAGAGAATCATTATGGAATGATTGAAGGAGTGCTTGCCGAAGTACGACTTGATGCCGCCGTTGGCCGGGAGCGTCTCGTCTTTGAGCTTGTCGTAATTGATGAACTTAGCCTCGTCGACGAGCAGCCACGAAAGAGTGAGCGAGTTTGACGAGCCGGGGCGGTCTTGCGAAATTATAATTGCAATAGAGCCATTATAGAACGATATGACGTGTTCATAATCGTTCGGCTCGGTAATTGGCCGTGCAAAGGATTTGAGCGGTTTCTTGCCGACAACGTAATGCACCCCCTCGATGTAGCCCCAACGCTTCCACGCTGCGAGAAGTCCGGGGATAGTGTTGGTGAGGCCGTGCTTGAATGTCGGCACAACGATGCCGCCTGTGGAGCCGGGCATACGCTGCATATTGCGCAGCACAAAAGGAGCAGCGATACTGTCCGTCTTGCCGGTGCGTCGCCCTGCGACGATAACGGTAGTATTAGCGCCAATCAACTGAGTAAGGCGTTGGGGCTTGTTAAAGTAAATCTGTTTCTTCTCCGTGGTTTCCATCGGTGTAGGGAGCAAAAAGTTCATCTTCTTCAAGGTCGGCTTCCTCAAACTCCACATCCTCGATGTCGAGAGTTTCAGCCGAATACTTGTCGAGCATGGCCTTGATTTTGTCCTCGATGCCCGGTATCGGCTTGATGCCAAGAACCGACGGGTCATTCGTGGCGACAAAGGGCTGCACGACAATCAGGTGGAACGGCACGGCCTGAACGTCCTCTGCGTCAACCTTGTTGAGCTTGCCGTAGGAAGTGGCGGCGCGTTCCATAGTCTTGGTATCCTTACGCGCCTTAGCCATCTGGTAAGTCTCCATGATCATCTCGTTATAGCGCCAACGGTGGAAGTCGCGCGACTTCTCCGAGAGCAACGGCAACAGGGCGTTGACGATGCGCAGGTATTCCTGTGCGGCATTTTTGCCCATAGGATAGCGCGACTTGAACTCGGCGACAAACTCCCGGTCGGAAGAATCGGGATGCGAGAGCCGCCACATATAAAGGTCGCGGACACGCAGAACGCGCTCAACAACGGCATCGGAGTTGAACTGCGCCTTGATGTCCTCGGCAGAGGAAAACAAGTGCAGCTTGCAAATATCGAGGGTGGAGGGGTTACTCATCGTCTTCCATGTCAAGGAGATTTCGGTGGGCGTTTTCGATGGCGAGTGGCGAGCCTACTTGTGCAAGCATCATTTCCTGAGAATGTAGCTTGACCTTTGACGCTGCTTTGCCGCGTCGGTAGGCTTTAGACACCTCGGTACTACGGTCGGCTATGTCGTTACGCAGTACATCAGCCGGAATATCGAGTATTACGGCGATGTCGGATATTTTGAGGTAGATTGAGGCAAACTTCTCAATCTGCGTTAATTCTGTCTCGGAATAAGTCATGGAGAGGCACTGAATGGTTTGTGATTAAATCATCGACCTGCGCTTTGAGCGTTGCGAAGATCGCGGGGTCGGTGGAGATAAACGCCGACTCGTGGCGGTTGCCGCGAGTGAGGTTCTGCGAGGTGATAACCGAGACGGTATCTCCGGCCTCGGATTTTACCAACAAAATCTTGCTGTGATTGTCCGCGAGATAGGTTCGCTCGATAACTTGGGTGATGAACGCCCAAAGTTTGAGCGTCTTGTTGGTGGCCTTATGGTCGAGCACAAGGTTGATGCGTGTAACTTTTTTGTCCTTAGTGATGAAAAAGAGCCGTCGCAGAAATTCCTCGGAGATAGAGAAAGAAGTCTGCCAAACCTCGGATACGCCTACTTGCGCCAATATCCATTCGAGAATGTCGGCCACTTGGACGGCATTACTCAGATACGCCTGAAAAGGAGTATCGGCAAGCGGACGGAGAATTTCGGAGATATTGGCACTGCGTTTCATATAGGTATGAGGTCAGAGTTATGAGTTACGAAGTTTCTTCTTCGGGGTGGCGCGGGCGGACTTTCTACTTTTGCCCTCGTCACTCTGACCTATGACATACCTGTCGTATGCCTCCCAGTTGGCGTGAAGTTTCTTGTCGAGCGATATAAGTTCTTTGAGGAACGGGTAACGCTCGGAGTCCGGGCAGGTGGAGGTTTCAAGAGAGAGCGAGCGGAGACGTAGATGCAGCTCGCGCATACGTTGGAGAAGCGAAAGGTTCTCAACGTACTTAGCCTTGATTTCATCGGGCAGAGAGTCGTGGTCGGCTCGTTTGCCTTTCTGCGGTTGCTTGTCGGCTTCGGCAGCGAGAGGAATATGTTCGGCCACGATGGTTTCTACCTGCGCAGCCATCTCCTCGACCTGCGCATGAGTCAACGCTTGAACGCGGAAATTGTAATATTTCTGAAGCTGATACTCCACCACATCGTGGCGGCGGTCAAGTTGAGCAACGATGTTGCGATACATGATTTGATTGCCGGAGAGTTTCAGCAGATAGAGTGCGCCAACGGAGTAGTCGCGCTCCGCTTCGGGCGTTTGCAGCCATTGTCCGATTAGTTCAGTGAATTTATTATCCATAGAGGGGTCAAAATTGTTTTGGCCGCAGGGGTCAAAGTTTATTGTTTATTCCTGTGAAAAACACGAGGTTTTTGCCGAGTGGCATCAGCAGTTCGCGCATTGAAATCATCGTGGCGCCGGTGGTAACGAAATCGTCAAAGACTATGATGTTACTCTCTTTGGGCGGTTCTTTGCCAAAGGTAAAGACTGCCCCGACACGATGCTTTGAGTGGCACTCGGCAAGGTCTTCATAGAACGGTATGCCGAGAAGCGAGCCTAAACGAGCCGAGATAAGAGAGGCGAAGTTCCGGGTCTTATGTCTGCGCTTGGGCGAAGTAACGATGCACCAGTCGCCTGACGAGAGCGAATGACCGAGAATTTGCCGGATAAGGGTATTCATACCCTCGGCAAATTTTTCGACCATACTCTCATCAGATTTTATTTCTGTGAGAGTGCGTCCATAAATTGATTTTTTCCAGAGCGAGATTATTCCGAAAGCCGGATTGCGGTAGGAAATTCGCACCTTGTTAGGGGCGAAGTCGCAACGTGCCTCGGCCTGTTGCACGTCTTTCCATGCCGCACGTTTCTTCTCGGCGAACAGATCTTTTGCTTCGCAAGTGGGAGCAAAAGAGCCGTCGAGGTCGGGAACGTCGAGCGAAGGCACTTCGATGTCGTTCAACATCTCGTCCAACGCGATTGCTCCTTTCCTGACGGCTCTATCCATAGGGTTATGCGGAGAATGGGCGGTTACGCTTTCTTGACTGTGCCGGTGGCGGAGCAGTCGATGTCGCCGTCCTCGGTTTCGAGAGTGCCGACATAGAAGGGCGCGGGCACTTCGTCGGTAGCCTCGACGGAGATTGTGGTCGAGGTCGTGCCTGTGGCACCCTGACCCAAATCCTGTGCGACAGTGGCCTTTGTGTTCCACTTGTCGTTGCCGAGGACCCGGTGGTTGCCTTTCATGTCCTCCACGACAAACACGTTGTCGGTGTTGTTGATGTAAGC
>VSPW01000026.1 GCA_009775535.1 Muribaculaceae bacterium | reverse complement strand
AAGGTACATTCCCAGCAATACGAACAATACTATCCATAGCGCCACAAACACCTCGCGGTCAAGTATGTGCCAGCCGTATGCAAGATCGGCTACCGACAGGAATTTGAGAGATAGCACAAGTTCCAGAAATCCGAGCACCACCTTTACTGAATTGAGCCATCCACCTGACTTGGGCATCTCCTTCATCAGCGACGGGAACAGGGCGAATACGCTGAACGGAAGCGCAAGTCCCAACGCGAATCCTCCCATGCCCAATGCCGGTCCTAATATGTTTCCTTGGGATGCGGCCTCGACGAGTAGTGTACCTATGATCGGGCCTGTGCAAGAGAACGACACTAGTACCAATGTGAATGCCATGAAGAATATGCTCAGCAGCCCGGTCGTAGTCTCCGCACGGTCATCGATTTTGTTTGACCATTTTGAAGGCAACTTTATGTCGAATGCCCCGAAGAACGATATGGCGAACACTACCAGCAGGCCGAAGAATATAAGGTTGAACACGGCGCTGGTGGCCAGTTCGTTCAGCTTGCCTGCACCAAATACTACAGTTATGGCAAGGCCCAGTATCAGGTAAATGATTATTATGCTGAGTCCATATGTGAAAGCCTCTCCCATTGATTTTTTTCTGCTCGATGTCTTTTTTAGGAAAAAGCTCATCGTCATAGGTATCATCGGCCATACACATGGTGTCAGCAATGCTGCGAGCCCTCCGAGGAATCCCCATATAAGCAGCGACCACCATGCCGATGATGACGTGTCCTGAATAGTGCCGTCCAGTGATTCAACATCTACTGGTGTCCACCATTTGCTGTTGTCGTAGGCAGTAGTCTGCACGTTTGCTGTCGGCTTTTGCGGTGCGGGCTGTTCTTTCTCCACCTGCTGTACGGCCACCGGGTTTCCTATTGTAAGGCTGAAAGGTTCTTTTGCCGGCGGTGTACACACCTTGTTGCTGCATGCCATGTACTGGATGATTCCTGATATGGCAGCGCCTTTTGCAGGGGCTTTCAGACGGAAATGTTGTGTGAACGTCACATTGCCTTCCCATTGGTCCAGCTTCAATGCCATCACTTCGTCCACTTTTGCCGTTGCTGGCCGATCAGGGATTACATTGCCTATCAGCTCTATACCGCCAATCGTATCAACGGTGAACGATGTGGGTGGGACAGTGTTGTCGATATCGGGCATATTTAGCCCGTATATATGCCATCCTTGGTCGATAGATGCCTCCCAGCGGATTACACCTTCGCTTTCAGATGTCATCTCAGCTGAAGTCTTCCAGTTGACATGGCTTGAGATGGCGGCAGATGCCTCTGGACAGAACGTTCCTATCGCGGCTGCAAGGAAAAGTATGAACGGTGTTGCTATTCTTGTCATGTCTTGTATATGTGAGTCATTATGGTTTGTAGGCAGGTACTTTTACCGAGAATGTTTCCGTTTTTGGCGGCATGCAGTTCTCATCGTTGCATGCCATGTATACGATTGCGAGGTCGATTTTTGCCTGGCCATTGCCCTTTAGACGGAAATGTTGTGTGAAATTTACGTTTGAGGACCATTGGGAAAGCTCCATCCCGAAGGCGGCATCCTGTCTGGCCTCCGGCTTTACTGATGGGGCAATGCCCCCGGCCAGCTCAATGCCCTCGCTTTTGCTGAAGTTGAACGAAGTGGGTTTCGGTCCTCCTTTTGGTATGTCCAGCCCATACAAGTGCCATCCCTGCCCCACAATGGCACGGATTGTCACAACGCCTTCGGTCTTGGATGTCATCTTTACGGATATGCGCCACTTTACTGGCTGTACCGTCTGCGCCATGGCCGCTGTGGCCGCCATGGTGATAATGATAAGTAATGTAAGTATTTTTTTCATTGTAAGATATATTCGGAGGTGGTTCGCATATATACCGATAACGCCTTGGCTGCATTATTGTTGGACAGTAAGGCTATCCGACATGCAAAGTTACGAAAACTTGACAGATAAAGATGTCCGGATATTCAAAAATAAACTTAACGTCTTTCTGCAGGTGGTATGATGGAGGCCGTTATCACAGGTTTCGGCATGCTCAATGTGTTCCGATGGCGCGTATGGAGGTTATTGCTTTTCCGGCAGGCGGTATTATGAATGCGATCTTCCTGCCTCCTGGGGTCAGGAACAGCCGCCGGTATACGGTCGTTTTCATGGAATCGCTTGTGGTTATCTCAAAACGGTTCGATTCCAGTGATGAGGCATCGGCCAGATATGAGTTCCGTCCTGTCTTTATGAATGGGGCAAGGTCTCCCGTCTCTATGCTTCCGGGGATGTCCTCTATATGGTCATATATGCTTTCTTCTAGAGCTGTAAATGGCTTACGTCCATTTGAGCGTACTATTCCTAACAGTCTCCATTCATAATCAGCGCCCTCTGTTGTGGGTATCTGCCAATAAACGAACGGGGCTGCCCACCATGGCGGTTCGTGGAAACGGTATCGCACTGTGCCTGAAGGACTTTTTTCGAAGTCGATAACGGTCTGGCGTATGGAGTCGTATTGGCGGTAATGTTCCACTGTGATCAAGGTCTGGTGTGTTACCAGCAAAACCGCGATCGTACCCCATATGGTCCAGCCCCTGCGCGTCATAGGGCGCAAGGCCGGTGCTGCCGCACGGGCTATGAGTATGGCAGAAAACAGCTCGATGGCAGTGAATGCACGTGCTGCTGTATGTGCCAGGATACCCATGCATATGGCCAGAGCCAGGGCAGTGGCAGTTATGCGGTTCTCACGTATGAAAGCGGCCAGCATGCGGGGACGTGCGATGGCGGCCGTGCATCCGGCTATCACGGCAATCCACAGCAGCCTCATTTCTGATATTACGGTCCAGAATGAGCCCAGTGTGTCCATGCCTCCATCGGCGCGTAGCCAGTTGCCGGGTGAAAGCAGCAGCATTATAGCCCCCGCCCACAGAGGGTACAATATGCAAGCCGAAATGCCTGTCCATTTGGCTTTCTTGTAATTTTGCATCTGGTAAATGAACAGAGCGCCAGAGAGCGGAAGGGAAAATGCCTCATTCGACCATCCCAGAAAGAAGCACAGCAGTATTGTCAGCAATGACTGCCAACGCTTTGTGGGCCTCCATGCTTCCATTGATGCCTTCTGCCATAGTATCATTGCCCCAAGAGTGGCTGCTGCTGGCCATAGATAGTTTAGCGACAGGTTTATAGAGAGCCATAACCGACCTGGCGATGGGAACATGTACAGGAATGCTGCCACAACGGCCAGCCATGCCCACGGGCTGTTTTCGCTGCTGCGGGGGAAGGCCACACGTATGAAAAGCAGCAGGGTGACCAGAAATATGAATGTGTTGAGCACATAGTACCACCTGACGCCGATGATGGATGAAAATATCTGTTCGATTGTGTGTACAAGTGTACGCCCGTTCACTGTCTGGTAATGGTTCACCTGTGAATCCACGATGTCTCCGAAGCCGTGGATGGAACGCATCTTGTTGAAGTTGAAGTAATTTTCGCCCGGTTGCAGGTCAAAGGTATAGAAATATCGCAGTTCGTCGCCTATGACAACATGGCAGGCCGACCGTGAATAGAATAGGCCTCCTATAAGGAGCAATAATATGATGATCCATGTCGACTCCTGCCGTAGGTGGTGGCTGATATTGTGTTTCATTATTTGTCTTTGGTGTACTTATTTTGTTGCGGTCTGTCGCCATCGACCTCACGTATGAAATAAGCTGGCCTGTCCTTGGTCTCGTTGAATATCCGGCCTACATATTCGCCAAGTATGCCTAGCGATAGCAGCTGTACCCCTCCCAGGAAAAGCATTACTATCATCAGAGAGGGGAATCCGGCTTGCGGGTCTCCGTAAATCGCTGCCTTTATGAATACCCAGGCCATATATATGAACGCAATGGCGGACACGAGTGAGCCTATTGCGGTAGATATGCGTAACGGCGCTGTGGTGTAGCTTGTTATACCATCCATAGCTAGCCCTAGGAGCTTGATCATGCTCCATTTTGACTGTCCTGCGCTTCGGTCTTCCTGCTCAAACTCGAATTCATGCTTGCGGAAGCCTATCTGGCAGTAAAGGCCTTTTGTGTAGCGTTGTGTCTCGCGCATCGAGGTGAGGGCATCAATGCATATGCGGTCAAGCAGCCTGAAGTCGCCGGTGTTCTGCAACACGGGTATACGTGTGGTGCGTTGCAGCAACCTGTAATAAAGTAATGAGAGTTTCCGCCGCAGCCATGGCTCTTTGCCGCGGTGCAGCCGGCGTCCATACACGTCATCGTAGCCTGATTCCCATAGGGAAAGCATCTTTGGGAACTCTTCCGGGGGATGCTGCAGGTCTCCGTCCATTATTATCATGCAGTCGCCGGTGGCGAGGTCCATCCCGGCCAGCATCGCAGTCTCTTTCCCGTAGTTGCGCGACAGGTCGATATATCGCCAACGTTTGTCGCGGGCGTGCAACTGTTTCAGCATCATAAGAGTGCCGTCGGAACTGCCGTCATTGACGGATATTACTTCCCATTCATACCTGGGCATGGAGTCCATGACTGCTTGCAGCCGAGAGTGAAGTGCTGGTATGGATTCCTGTTCGTTATAGCAGGGTATGAGTACCGATACCTTACGTTTTGAAGTGTCTGTGGGCTTTTCCATTTAGACGTGTGGTTTATATTGCAAAATTACGACAAAATATCGGATTTCGATGCTGTGGCGTGATATAAAATCGACCCCGCTGCAGGTGTTTAGGCCGATAGCGGGGTCGTAGGTTATCTTATGTGGGATGCTTTACTCTGTTTCCGGAGCCTTGTCGATGAGTTCCATGAACTGGTCGAGGTTGGGGGTGATTATGATTTCGGTGCGCCTGTTGAGCTGCCGTCCCTGTTCGTTTTCGTTCGATGCCACTGCGTGGTACTCGCCGCGTCCTCCTGCTGTCATCCGTGACGGGTCAACGCCGAAGTCGTTCTGGAGCGCCTGTACTACAGAAGATGCGCGTAGGGCACTGAGGTCCCAGTTGTTGCGGATATTCGGGCGTGAAATGGGCACATTGTCTGTATTGCCTTCAACGAGCACGTCATAATCACGGTAGTCCTTTATTATTTTCGCTATCTTGCTCAGGATGCTCATCGCGCGGCTGCTTATCTGGTAGCTTCCGGTGTTGAACAGCATGTTGTCGGCAAGAGAGATGTAAACTACGCCTTTTAGCACCTTGATGTCCACATCGCGGAGGTCATCGCGTGACAGCGAGCGGGTAAGGTTGTTTGTAAGCACCATGCTCAGTGAGTCCGACTTTGATTTTGCAGCTACCAGTTGCTTTATATATTTGTTGGACGCATTGATTTCGTCAACGAGCTTTGCGATGTTGACGTTTCCCTGTGAGTTGTTCTGTATGCTCTTGTCGAGTGTGGCCTTGAGCTCGGCATATCCTTCTTTCAGCTCGTTGTTGCGTTTGCGGGCGTCCTCAAGCAATTGCTGGAGGCTACGTGTATTGGCGTTGCATTCGGCGAGAGCGGCCTTGTTGTCGGCAAGCGCCTCCTGGGAGGTCTTGTAGTCGGCCTGCAGCTGCGCGTACTTCTTGTTGCTGACACAGCTTGTCAATGCGATCGACCCCGCAACGAGGGCTATTGTCAAAATACGTGGTTTCATTTTCATTAAGGAGATTTGTTAATGGTTAGTTTGTTTAATGCGCGGCAAAGTTACTAAACTTTTGTAAACCATGCAATCATGTATATTAAATATGTGTGCTTACATGGCACATGTTTTGTATCTTTATATAACAAACCGGACCGCATGCCGGTTTTTCGACGGATAATGATGCCTGAGGTAAATATAAGGTAAATAACTCCATGGCTTTTTGATTTGTCGGGCAATTATTTGTAACTTTGTGGGCATAAATTCCGTAACAGTCCATTCATTGACATTTATGCAAGAAAAAATCGTTATTCTCGATTTCGGTTCGCAGACCACGCAGCTGATCGGACGCCGTGTCCGCGAGCTGAACATGTATTGCGAGATTGTCCCCTACAACAAGTTCCCACATGACGACCCGTCTGTGATAGGTGTTATCCTGTCAGGCAGCCCGTTCTCAGTGTATGATGAAAAGGCGTTCCGTGTAGACCTTTCGGAGATACGCGGCCGCTATCCGGTGCTGGGCATATGCTATGGCGCCCAGTTCCTGTCGTGGAGTTCCGGCGGCTCTGTCGAGCCGGCAGGCTCGCGTGAGTACGGGCGTGCCCACCTTGCCTCCATAGACAGCAATGACCCCCTTATGAAGGATATCCCTGTAGGGTCTACGGTGTGGATGAGCCATGGCGACACTATCACGTCCATTCCTGAAAATTTCCATGTGATAGCGTCTACCGACAAGGTGCGTATCGCGTCTTTTGCCGTTGAAGGTGAGCGCACATGGGGCGTGCAGTTCCATCCGGAGGTGTTCCATTCTGAGCACGGCACGCAGTTGTTGCGAAATTTCGTGGTAGGCATATGCGGAGGCAAGCAGGACTGGAGTGCGGCATCGTTCATCGACTCGACAGTTGCGGAGCTTAAGGCCACCCTTGGCGATGACAAGGTGGTGCTCGGACTTAGCGGCGGTGTCGATTCCTCGGTGGCTGCTGTGTTGCTCAACCGCGCCATCGGCAAGAATCTGACATGTATATTTGTGGATCATGGCATGTTGCGCAAGAATGAGTTCCGTGATGTGTTGCGCGACTATGAGAGCCTTGGCCTCAATGTGATAGGGGTGGATGCATCCGATAAGTTCTTCGGGGAGCTTGCCGGAGTCGCCGACCCGGAGAAGAAGCGCAAGATTATAGGCAAGGGATTCATTGATGTCTTTGACCAGGAGGCGCACAAGCTCAAGGATGTGAAATATCTTGCCCAAGGTACTATATACCCCGACTGCATCGAATCCCTGTCCATAACCGGGACAACGATCAAAAGCCACCATAATGTCGGCGGACTGCCTGAAAAAATGAACCTGAAGCTATGTGAGCCACTGCGCCTGCTTTTCAAGGATGAGGTACGTGCCGTCGGACGTGAGCTGGGAATGCCGGAGCATCTCATCACCCGCCATCCGTTCCCCGGTCCAGGTCTGGCAGTGCGTATCCTCGGCGATATCACCCCTGAAAAGGTCCGGATTCTCCAGGACGCTGACTCCATATTCATAAACGGCCTGCGCGAGTGGGGCTTGTATGACAAGGTGTGGCAGGCCGGCGTAATATTGCTGCCTGTTCAGAGTGTCGGTGTAATGGGCGATGAGCGCACATATGAGCGGGCTGTCGCATTGCGTGCCGTCACTTCTACAGATGCGATGACCGCCGACTGGGCACATCTGCCCTATGAATTCCTGGCGAAAGTGTCAAATGATATTATAAACAAGGTGCGTGGTGTGAACCGCGTGACCTATGATATTTCATCCAAGCCACCGGCAACTATTGAGTGGGAATAATATTCCGGACCATTCGGATTATATTTATAAAGGGGGCGGCTGCATTTTTGCGGATTGCCCCCTGTTTTTGCGCTACTCCGTCTAATTTTTTCCGATATGTCGTACGGATGCTTGCCGTTCCGGAAAATAGAGTTAACTTTGTGTGGGCATGGGTGCATAAGGCTCCGTGCGTGTAAAAAACTTTAATTATGTATTATATCATCTACAATAACCAGCAGTTTGGCCCGATGGAGAAGGAGCAGCTGGCAGGCTATGGGCTGACTCCGGATTCGTTGGTGTGGAGTCCTGGTATGTCCGGATGGGTGGCTGCTTCGTCAGTGCCCGAGCTTGAGGATGTGCTCCGCAGTGTAAATGTACAGGTATGTCCGCAGCCTATGCCTGAGCAGGTGCAGTCGCCCCGCAGGGCCAACTGGCTTGTCCCGGCTATCATATCGGCTGTAGTCGCGTTCATGTTTTCCTGCATTGGAGTTGTGTTCGGGATAATAGCGGTAGTCAAGGCTTCAAAAGCCAACAGCCTGTACCAGCAGCAGATGTATGAGGAGGCTGAGGCGCAGAATTCCACAGCCAAGACCATGACCATCATCGCATTTGTGTTCGGAGGTATAGGGACGCTGATGTTTAACATCTTGTTCGGGCTTGATTTGTCCCGTATTTTATAAAAAAAACTAGGGGATTATGACTTCTGAACAGCATCTTGCCTTGGAAGAGAAGGTCGTGGAGATTCTCCGGACGGTATTTGACCCGGAAATCCCTGTGGATATATATAGCCTTGGGCTTATCTATGGCATAGACCTTGATGACAGTGGCGACCTCAGTATAGACATGACCTTGACAGCCCCGAACTGCCCGGCGGCTGACTTCATAATAGAGGACGCACGCATAAAGCTGGAAAGTATCGAGGGTATAAACGGCGTAAACATCAATCTTGTCTTTGAGCCGGAATGGAACAAGGACATGATGAGCGAAGAGGCCAAGCTTGAACTCGGTTTCCTATAGGCTGCGGCGTATTCATATGGGACGTGAACTTGTCTATTTTATGAGCGACCTCCATCTGGGGGCGACTTATATATCAGATCCACGCGGGCATGAGGCCCGCGTGTGCAGTTTTCTGCGCTCGATAGAGCCTACGGCCAGGGAGCTGTACCTGATGGGTGATGTGCTCGATTACTGGTATGAATACCGTACGGTAGTGCCAAGGGGGCATGTGAGGTTTTTCGGTACGCTTGCGGAGCTTGCCGATGCCGGTGTCAAGATATACTGGTTCATAGGCAACCACGATATCTGGCTGTTCGACTATCTGCGTGACGAGATAGGCATAACTGTGGTGGACGGTGTCGAGGTGAAAGATATTGGTGGCCGTCGGTTCTTCCTTTCGCATGGCGACGGGGTGGGCCGTCTTCCGGCAGGTTTCCGGTTCATACGGACTGTGTTCCGCAACAAGGTGTGCCAGAAACTTTATTCTGCCATACATCCCCGGTGGACCATACCGTTTGCCCACCGATGGTCGAAGGGTAGCCGTGGCGACGGCTATGCCTCGGTGACGGTTATGCCGGACGTTGAATCAGACCCGCTTATAAGGTTCTGCAGGGACTACCTTGCGGATGTCGATCCGGATATCGACTATTTTGTCATGGGACACCGTCATATCCAGTTTGACTATCCTTTGAATTCTAGGTCGAGGCTTGTGCTACTCGGCGAATGGATAAACCAGGATTCGTATGCGGTATTTGACGGCAAGGAACTGAAACTAAAGGTATATGGTAAGTGAAAAATATGGTTTTAGCGAATTTTAACACTCAGGGGCTTTATGGGATGATATATCGTAATAGAGCTATTAGGCCTGTCGGTCAGGATGATAAGCTTCTATTTTATCTGTAATTTGTGGGCATGCTGTAAAACTATGTTGCTAAACATATAAATATATTTGCATACCCAGCCGAAAAGCCTCAATTTTGTGGCACGAACCTAAAACAATCTTTTTTACCTTAGAAATTGTACCTATTGAAAATCCATAGGAAAGAGCTTTGAGATGAAGCTCTTTCTTAATTTTATATATGTATGGATGCATCATTTGCATCAAGGCGCAGTTATTAACATTATAGCCCACTTATCAACATTTATGGAAGTTTAGCACTCACGTCCACTGGCCTTTACGAAAATTAGAACTAACTTTGCGGACGGAAACATACACCAATTCATATATGGGAAAAACCATCGCAATAGCAAATCAGAAGGGTGGTGTGGGCAAGACTACCACAGCCATCAATCTAGCGGCATCGTTGGCCATGCAAGGTAAGAAGGTGCTTATAATTGATGCCGACCCACAGGCAAACGCTACTTCGGGCTATGGTATCGACCCCAGGTCGATGGCGGCATCGATATACGAATGCCTTGTGGACGATTACCCTCTTGACGGTTCACAGGTCAAGACCTGTATTGACGGCCTTGAGCTGGTGGGCTCGCGTATAGACCTTGCCGGCGCTGAGATTGAGCTTATCAACAAAAAGGACAGGGAGAACGTGCTACGCAATCTCCTTGCGCCCGTCAAGGACAAATATGATTTCATTTTGATAGACTGTTCCCCCTCGTTGGGACTGATAACGGTAAATGCCCTTACGGCTGCCGATTCGGTGATAATCCCAGTCCAGGCCGAATATTTTGCCCTTGAAGGTATTTCCAAGCTTCTCAATACAGTACGTATCATAAAGTCACGCCTTAATCCGCAGCTTGAGATTGAAGGCTTCCTGCTGACCATGTATGACGCGCGCCTGCGCCTGGCCAACCAGATATATGAAGAGCTCAAGGGGCATTTTGCCGAAATGGTGTTCAATACAGTGATCCCGCGCAACATACGCCTTAGCGAAGCCCCTTCGCACGGGCTTCCGGCGATATTGTACGATGCTGAGAGCCGTGGGGCTACATCGCATATAATGCTTGCCAAAGAGATCATATCCAACAACAGGAAGCATGCGTAGCATGATTCAATAAAAAATCCCTCCTTATATACCACATATGTCCACACCCAGAAAAGCATTAGGCAGGGGGCTTGACACCCTTATAGCCATGGATGATGTCCCTGCCCGCGGGGCTTCAGCCATAAATGACATTGACCTTTCGTTCATTACCCCCAATCCCGACCAGCCACGTACCACATTTGATGAAGAAGCGCTCGATGAGCTGGCGGCATCTATACGTGAGCTGGGCATCATACAGCCTCTTTCGCTCCGTAAAGTCGGGAATGACGCGTACCAGATAATAGCCGGGGAACGCCGTTTCCGGGCAGCACAGCGTGCCGGACTGACATCTGTTCCGGCATATATACGTACAGCCAATGATTCCGAACTGACGGAAATGGCCCTTATCGAGAACATCCAACGTGAGGACCTCAACGCAATCGAAATCGCCTTGACATTCAAGAAGCTGATTGACCAGTATTCGCTGACACAGGAACGCCTGAGTGAACGCATAGGGAAAAAACGCGCCACGATAGCCAATTTCCTGCGCCTGCTCAAACTTCCTGCGGAGGTGCAGCTGGGGCTGCGTGACAAGCGCGTTGACATGGGGCATGCGCGCGCGTTGCTGTCTATAGAGTCGCCGTCGGTGCAGCTGAAGGTGTACAACCGCATCCTTGAAGAAGGGCTTTCGGTGCGTGCGGTAGAGAAGATTGCCAATGAACTGCGCGGCGCTGAGGCTGCGGATATGGACAAGCCTGTGGCTCAGAAGGGGAAAGGACAGTTTGCTTCGGCCGATTTCGATATACTGCGCCATCACCTGACGGCTGCCTTCAAGACTCCGGTCCAATTTACTTGCAGCGAGTCAGGAAAAGGAAAAATTGCATTTACTTTCAAAAATGTAGATGAACTTGAAAGATTAATTAGTATCTTTGATGGTCTTAAACCAACCACATAAAGAGAAAACCAATCATTGATATAATGTCGGGCACAAGAAACGGCTTTGATATAATAGGTACAACGCGGCTAGAGAAAGGTTTCATCTGTTTCATGGCAATGATGCTGATGATTCCTGCAGGCTTATTGGGGCAGATGCAACGTCCGGAGCCTGCGGGGCTTCCTGATTCCATTCCAGTGGGTGTTGCCGACCCTTTTGCCGTAGTGGAGGATTCCATAACAGTAGCCGACGGTACGATAGATATAGTGCCTGTCGATACAGTGCCCGTGGTGACTGTCCCCAAGGGACAGGAATATGACCGTTGGGAGGAGCGGAGTGTCGTGTTCAATCCGGACCCCACTCGAGCCGTATGGCTGTCGGCCCTATGCCCTGGACTTGGGCAGGTGTATAACCGCCGTTACTGGAAGTTGCCAATAGTGGTGGGAGCATATGTAGGGCTTCTATACGGCACGACGTGGAACAACGGGATGCTCACCGACTATACCCGCGCTTACCGCGACATCATGGACAATGATCCGTCGACTAACAGCTATATGGACCTTTTCCCGTCTACAACTAAGGAGGAGGACCTGGACAAGACATGGCTGACCAATGTGCTGCGTTCGCGAAAGGACTATTACCGGCGTAACCGAGACCTCTGTATCATAGCGATGATAGGTGTATACCTCGTGGCTATGGTGGATGCGTATGTGGATGCATCGCTCAGCCATTTTGATATATCCCCGAGCCTGTCAATGGATGTGGCCCCGGCAGTGATAAGGGACACCCGTTCGTCGCGTCCGGCATTCGGCCTTACGTGGGCCTTCAATTTTTAGATAAATAAAGAACAACCCCAAAACTACGCTGACTAACAAATAGAGATGAAGATAAAGATATTCCTGCCTATTGTACTGGCTGCCATGGCTACAATGCCGGCTGAATCGGCCTCGATACTGTCGCTGGACGAGTCGATTGACGTCAACAACATTATTTATCCTGAAAGTTTTGAGACAGACGTGAAGAAGATGCGCGAAAACTGGTATCTGACCACGTATGCCGTGCTTGACGACAATGCTGACAGCCGTCCTGTGGCAAATGTCAGTGAAGATGAGTACATACGCCGCCTTGCAGCGATGCCAACGACAATCGAGATGCCGTACAATTCGGTTGTGAGGGCACATATCAATATGTATGCCGAGCGCAAACGCTCGCTTGTCGGGAACATGCTGGGAATGGGGCTGTATTATATGCCGATATTCGAGGAGGCCCTGGACCGCTATGGGCTGCCGCTGGAGCTTAAGTATCTGCCGGTCATAGAAAGCGCCCTCAATCCGACGGCAGTATCGCGTGCGGGGGCAACCGGCCTCTGGCAGTTCATGCTGCCGACGGCTACCGGGCTAGGTATGGAGGTGAATTCGCTTGTCGATGAACGCCGTGACCCTTACGTGTCGAGCGACCGTGCGGCGCAGTACCTCAAGCAGCTTTACGGCATGTATGGCGACTGGTCGCTGGCCATAGCCGCATATAATTGCGGCCCTGGCAATGTCAACAAGGCCCTCAGGCGGGCCGGAGGAGGCAAGAAGGATTTCTGGGAGATATATCCGTTCCTTCCGACCGAAACGAGAGGTTATGTGCCGGCATTCATCGCGGCAAACTATGTGATGACATATTACGACAAGCATAACATACAGCCTGCGCTGGCGCGCCGTCCGGTGGTGACTGATACCGTTCATGTGAACAAGCGCGTGCATTTCCAGCAGATATCGGATGTGCTAGGGATACCGATGGATGCGATTCGCATACTTAACCCGCAGTACCGCACGGATGTGATACCTGGTGATATACGTCCCTATGCATTGGTGCTCCCGTCGCTGCAGAGCTATTGCTATGTAAGTTCGGAGGACTCCATATTGAACCACAATGCCAGCCAGTATGCGCGCCGTACGGTGGTCGAGCCCGGGGACGGGTCCCGTACCGGAGTGGACCAGGGCGGCGAGTATGTAGAGGAGGTCTCGGTGAAGTACCATAAGGTACGCCGTGGTGAGACACTGACATCTATAGCCGGCAAATATGGGGTGACTGTGGCAGATATCCGTTCCGTGAACAAAGTTGGCAAGCGTGTGAAACGCGGCCAGACACTGAAGATACAGACATACAAGAAAAAGTATGTGAAGACAGCGGAACAGCTTGCGGCTGATAATACGGCTGCTGTTGAGGTGGCTGAATCCACTGAAGCAGCATCCGCAGGCCAGCGGCCACAGACGGTGCAGGAAGAGCCGGTACAGGCCAAGCCTGCCCCAAAGGCTGAGCCAAAGAAGCCTGCCCCTGCACCCAAAGCCACTACATATACCGTCCGCAAGGGGGATACGCTTACAAAGATTGCGTCAAGGTTTCCAGGTGTGAGCGTGGCTGACATAAAGAAGGCCAACAATATGACCAAGGACAATATCCGCGACGGGCAGAAACTTAAGATACCTGCACCAAAGAAGGCGACAGGGCGCAAGCGCCGTCGTTGACAGCAGAGAATGAACCAACCATCACAATATCAAAAGCCACTTTAAGTAATGAAAAAGACAGAGCGCAACGCCACCGCCATGCATGACGGTGACTTCAGAGCATCGGTTGAGGCTACCGAACTTCCCGAAAACGCATTCCGTGAACTGGGACAGGATGAGGAATACCACCCTGTTATGCACCCGGCACATGACTATCCCGAAGTGACCCCATATTCAGTGACTATGGGGCTTATATTGGCAGTGGTGTTCAGTGCCGCAGCAGCATATCTGGGCCTTAAGGTTGGGCAGGTGTTTGAGGCGGCTATACCTATTGCCATCATAGCTGTCGGCCTGTCGGGCGCGCTAAAAAAGAAGAATGCCATCGGGCAGAATGTGATAATACAGTCGATAGGTGCATGCTCGGGTGTGATCGTGGCCGGGGCTATATTCACATTGCCGGCCTTGTACATCCTACAGGCCACCTATCCGGAAATCACGGTTAACTTCCTTGAGATATTCCTCAGCTCATTGTTCGGCGGTGTGCTGGGCATACTTTTCTTCATACCATTCCGCCGTTATTTCGTAAAGGACATGCACGGAAAGTACCCTTTCCCGGAAGCTACGGCCACTACACAGGTGCTGATGAGCGGCCAATCGAAGAGTGCGGCCAGCGGCGGCCAGGCCAAGCTGCTTGTGGTGGCTTCGCTCATAGGCGGCATTTATGACTATATTGTGGCCACATTCGGCTGGTGGACAGAGACAGTGACCACTTCCGCCTATACGTGGGGACAGGCTATTGCTGCCAAGACAAAGCTCGTGTTCAGCTGCAACACTGGGGCGGCTGTCCTTGGCCTTGGTTATATAATCGGGCTTAAATA
>VSPW01000259.1 GCA_009775535.1 Muribaculaceae bacterium | reverse complement strand
GGGTGTATGTGTTTTCGGGTGGGAGGATGACGGCTGTGGCTGTCTCTATCATGGGGTCGGCATCGTCGGGGAGGGTGTAGAGCAGGACGGTGTCGGGTGGATAGTGTATGGCTACGGGGTTGACAGGGCCTCCGCGCGTGTGGGGGTTGGCCTGCCGTGATGCGAGTGCGGGGTCGCGGTCGGCCCGTATGACGGCGGCGGGGCGTTGCCATCCTTTGAGCTTTATGTGTGTGATGCGGCGTATGCCGTCGGGCAGGTGTATGGTGACTGTGCCTGAGGGGTGGGGCTGCGGTGTGAGCCGGGAGGATATGTCGGTGGTCACTAGGTAGCGTATGTCGGCGTTGTCGAGGAGGTTGATGTACCAGTCGCGTATCTGCATGGATAGGATGGTGTCGATGTCGATGGCGTTTATGATGTCGGCCGTGCAGTCGGTGCGTTGCGGTGTGAAGCCTTGGCGCAGTTTCCATATGGCGAGCATCTGTTGGTGTGATAGTGTCATGGGTGCGTTTGTGTGTGGTGTTTGGTCCCCGGGAGGCCATGGGCTGTCCCGGGGAGTGTGGATCCGGGCTGGTGTGTTCAGTCGGAGCAGGTGATTTTCATGTGGCTGTCGGGGTAGCGCAGGACCAGGCATGAGGCTTCGGTGATGACTATGGCATCGGTGTTGCGTAGCCCGGAGCGGCGCAGGTCGAGTTTTTCGGTCTGGAATGGCACGTGGCAGTATTTGGTGATGTATTCGGGGTCGATGATCATGCCATCGTCGGCGTGTCCGCATTGGTCGAATATTTCGCTATGGATGAGATAGAGCGATCCGAAGTTGGAGCGTATCTCTGAGAATTCGAGTCCCCATTTTGTCTTTGTCTCTCCTGCGGACAGTGTGCGGGTGTATTCGAGGTTGGATAGTTTCTCGACCAGCCCTGTGCCTGCAAGGAGTATCTTGCGGTTGCTCCCGGAGTTGCCGGTGAATGCCTGCCGGCACATTTCGATTACGGCTGCTGTGTTGAGTCCGGTGGTGGTGTACGAGAATTCTTTTTCGGTCTGGTACCATATTCCTCCGGTGAGGGTGACGGGTTCTTTTTTTACGGGGTCGGTGATGGTTGCCTTGTGTCCGAAGAGGAAGTTTTTCTCCATTCCCAGGCGCATGTCCATTATGGCTACTTCTTCTTGGTCGGAGAATGTCCAGTCGATTTCTTTCCCGGCGATTTTCATGAATGTAGACTGTTCGACCTGCATCTTGAATATCTGGCAGAGGTTTGAGGCTTTTTTTGGGAGTGCCTCGAATTGTGCGGTCTGGACGTCGAGTTCGGTTGCGGCGCGCCCCATGCGTACGAGCATTGTGTTTGCGGGGATTCTGGTTGTCGCTGTGTCGAGGTTGAGGAATACGACTGTTATGCCGAATTCGATGCTTTTTGCGGCTATGTAGGCTGTGAGCGGTCCGGTGTCGGCTGTTCCGGGGAGTCCCGGGAATATTATTGTCTCGGATATTTCGAGGTATTCGTCGACGCCTGTCGAGAAGTTGCATCTGTGGAGGCCGTCGCTGTCGGTCTGTATGCCGGCGAGTGTGATGTCTTTTTTGAGTTTGAATGTGACGGGTTTTGATGCTACGGAGTAGTATTCGACTTGCATTGATGAGCACCGGCGTGCGCCTCCGCATCGTGAGAGCTGGTCGAGAGGTGTGGCCATGGGGCGTATTTTGACGATGCGTTCGTCGATGGTGTTGCGCAGGAGGGACGGTGATGCTTCGGCTGCGAGGGTGGTGGTGAGCGGTGCGCCTGCTACTGCTGTTACTGCCTGTGGGTTTTCGGGTGTTGTGATGATGTTGTTGTGTGACATGGTGTTTGTGTGTTTAGTGTGTGTGGGTAATGTTGCTGTGTGTCTGTTTTTTTGTCAGTCCCAGAATCCGGGGCGTGTGCCGCTGAGGATTTCGGGGGTTGGTGACAGTTGCCATTCTTCCATTTTGAGTTCGATGGCTTCGTTGCGTCCGCGGAGGTATCCGCGCTGTTCGGCCTGCTCTATTTCGCGTGTGTGTTCGGCTTCTTTCTTTTCGAGGAGCATGGCTACGGCGAGTGCGATGCGTTCGATGTCGGATGATGAGAGCGGTGTGGCCTGTGGTGTGGCTCCGGTGGTGTTTTCTGTTTCCATGGGTGTGTCTCTTTTGTGTTGTTTGTTTTTGGTTTTGTCGTTGTTGACGTTGCAAAGTTACGGCGGGGTGGAGGGGGTGTAACGTGTTAAATCCCGTTTAAGGGATTTTAACTTTTCGGGATTTTTGGTTGTTTTTGCCGTGAACACTTTGATTGCGTGGTTGTTGAAGTGTAAAAAAGGGGTCTAAAAAATTTTCAACTTTTTTTGCTTCCGGTGTGTCCGGC
Organism: Muribaculaceae bacterium; assembly: GCA_009775535.1. Taxonomy (GTDB): domain Bacteria; phylum Bacteroidota; class Bacteroidia; order Bacteroidales; family Muribaculaceae; genus CAG-873. The sequence goes on along the minus strand of VSPW01000259.1, from coordinate 1,004 downwards.
CGTGTTTTTTCCCTGGTTTCGGCCTGCGGGGTGAGTGCCGGTGGCGGCCGGATGAAGGTGTGACATATTAATTAAATGGTGCTATGATAGTATTGAGTCTGATTCCATCGCATGAGATTGCTTCCTGGCTTATTTCGGGTATAGGGAGGGTTCTTGAGCCTTTTGGGCTCGGGAGCAGCGGTGTGGCGCATGAGTTTGTGTATGTGGCTGTGATAGTGGCGATATCGCTGCTTGTAGGCTGGGGGTTGCGGCGTCTGGTGCTGGCGGTGGCCTCGAGGCTTCCGTTCATGGGCAGGAGCGAGATAGGGCGTGAGATGACGCGCCTGCGGACGTTGCAGCATTGTTCGCATTTCATTTCTCCGCTGGTGTTCCTTGCGTTTGTCCCTTTTGCGTTTACGCATGGTGAGGCGGCGCTCGTGTATCTGACGCGTGTGGCGCTTGTGTATCTTCTGGTGACGGTGGCTGTTGCCGTGAATGCTGTGCTGGAGGTGATGTGGGAGAATTTCAATAGTGTGCGTAATACCAAGGGGCTTCCGTTGCGTGGGCTTCTGAATGTCGGCAGGGGGATTGTGTGGATAATTATTGTGATAGTGTCGGCTTCGGTGTTGCTTGACAAGTCGCCGGCGGCGTTGCTGGCGGGCCTCGGCGCTTTTGCTGCGGCGCTGATGCTGATTTTCCGTGACAGTATCCTGGGTTTTGTGGCGGGGCTGCAGCTGTCGAACAATGATATGGTGAGGGTGGGTGACTGGATAGTGGTGCCCGGGACTCCTGCGGACGGTACGGTGCTGGACGTGACTCTTACGGCGGTGAAGGTGATGAACTGGGACAATACGACGGCGATGCTGCCTCCGCATACGCTGGTGTCGGGTTCGTTCCAGAATTACCGCAGCATGTACCAGTCGGGCGGACGGCGCGTGATGGTGTCTGTGTATGTCGACCCCTGTACGGTGTCGGCGGCTACGTACGAGCTTTACGGGTCGGTGGCGTCGGAGCTTCCTCTTATT
>VSPW01000258.1 GCA_009775535.1 Muribaculaceae bacterium | reverse complement strand
CTGTATATCTCCCCGGCCCGCTCCTCTGTAACAGGAGAAATATGATATTGCCCTTGGTATTTTTTAAATGAATCATATGCTAACTGAATCATACTGTTCCTATTTTCCATGGCAAAAGCAAAATCTGCAAAAAAAACTTCGATCCCCTCTCTGAGCGGAGGAACATCAAAACCCCCTATATAGATTTCATCTACCGTTCCGCCGCAAAAAATCAGATGTTCCAAATGGTGGTTGACCGCCTTGAGCAAATCCACAATATGCGTGGGAATCCGTAGATTATAATAGCCTCTATGCGTCTGCATAAAACTGTATAAATGCAGGCAGAGCCGCCCTAAAAGCTGTTCCTGGCTCTCCCGATGAAAAGTATCAATAGCGCTGAATACAAACTTAACTACATAGCATGGAAATTGATAGATCGAGGACAAGGAGACGTTGGTGGAAATTACATATCCGTAGATATTACCTTCTTCTTCCAAATAATAGGTAAGAGAGTTGATTTCTTCTAAAACCCGCGTTCGAAGCTTGTAATAAGCATGTTCAACATAACATTGCCCAAGCAACGAGTTGTTGTCCACATATGAAACTATTGCCACAGTCCCAGCTCCTTTATAATCGAAAAGTGACACATGCTAAAATCGTAAACAGATGCGTCAGTACACATAGCACGACATCGTATATCCAACGAGGAGGAACTCCGCCGGACAAGGATTCCACGATTTCCCACCTTACCTCCAAAAAGAAAGGACTGATTCAATCACAGCACTCCGCTCCTCTTCGGATAAACCGTAATACATAGGCAGCCGGACAAGCCGTTCGCTCTCTTTGGTGGTGTAGACATCCTCGCCGTGGAAACGGCCAAATTTCAGTCCGGCCGGGGCGCTGTGCAGCGGCACATAATGGAACACCGCCATAATATCATTTTTCTTTAAATAAGAGATAAACGCCGTCCTCTCCTCCAAATCCCGGCACTTGATATAAAACATATGGGCGTTGTGCTCACAGCCGTCAGGGACAACGGGTAAGTCCACCTTTCCCGCCGCGGCCAAAGGCTGAAGCGCCTCGTAGTAATGCCTCCAGGTGTTTAGTCGGTCCTCGTTGATCTCATCCGCCCGCTCCAGCTGTGCCCAGAGATAGGCGGCGTTTAACTCGCTGGGCAGATAGCTGTCCCCAAAGTCCACCCAGGTGTACTTGTCCACCTGTCCACGGAAGAACTTGGCACGGTTGGTGCCCTTCTCCCGGAGGATTTCGGCGCGCTCATTGTACGCCGGGTCGTTGATGACCAGTGCGCCCCCCTCTCCCATGGAGTAGTTCTTCGTCTCGTGGAAGGAGTAGCAGCCAAGATCGCCAATCGTACCCAGCGCACGGCCCTTATATGCGCTCATGACCCCCTGGGCGGCATCCTCTACCACCAGAAGATGATGCCGCCGGGCAATCTCCATGATGGCGTCCATCTCGCAGGCCACACCGGCATAGTGCATCACAGTGATGACCCGGGTGCGGTCAGTGATGGCCGCCTCAATTTTGGTCTCGTCAATATTCATAGTGTCGGGCCGGATATCTACAAACACCAGCTTTGCTCCCGCCAGCACCGCCGCGGTGGCCGTGCTGGAAAAGGTAAAGCTGGGGAGAATCACCTCGTCCCCCAGCTGTAAATCACACAGCAGAAACGCCATATCCAGCGCTGTGGTTCCGCTGGTTGTCAGCAAAACCTTCTGGGCTGAAAAACGGTTTTCCATCCAATCATCACACTGTTTTGTAAAGGGACCGTCTCCGCAGATTTTGTGAGAGGCGATGGTCTGTCCAATATATTCCGCCTCTGTTCCCACGCATGGCGGTACGTTAAATTTAATCATCCAATACTCCCCTTTTCCGTATGCCTGGCCGTCAATGGCAATTTCCGAAAATATCTGCCGAAGGCCGCAAAAAAGCACACATTTTTGCAATAAAGCCATGTTTTTCATTATACTGCCGAATTTATGAATTTGCAACTGTTTTTGTTCAAATTTATCTGCCGGCGTTGTTTTTACCCTTTTGCAAAAATGTGTGCTTTTTTACAAAATTCTATCATCTCTGCGGATTTACAGCATCCCCCTGCGTTGCTGCCGCAGATGCTGGCCGCGCTGGAAGAGGGATATGACTGCTGCGGCGCCCGACGGGTAACCCGTCGGGGAGAGCCCGCGCTTCGCAGCGGGCTCTCCAGGCTCTTCTATAAAATCATTAACCTCGTCACAGATATGCACCTGGTCCAGGGCGGCAGCGACTACCGGATGATGACCCGCGAAGTCGTGCAGGCCGTGATTTCCCTCCAGAAGCACGAGCGGTTTACAAAACAGTGTGATGATTGGATGGAAAACCGTTTTTCAGCCCAGAAGGTTTTGCTGACAACCAGCGGAAC
>VSPW01000257.1 GCA_009775535.1 Muribaculaceae bacterium | reverse complement strand
CCACGCAGGTACCGTCAATGTACGTCAATCCCAGCACAGTTCCCGGTCCTCCAAGGCCATTTTGACAGCCGCAGCTCTTTGTATGGCCGGACCGCATATGACGGGTCTTTACGACGGTCTCCCGGCCGCAGTTGCACCGGCGGCCGTCCGGCCTCCGATGTTCTCCGCCGGCGCTAGCACCGTCAGCTTTCCGTACCGCTGTCCAGTCAGGTCCAGCTTCTTCCGGCTGTGGCCGCCAGCCCTCTCACCCGCGTCTTTCGTCTGGCTGGAGTCCGCCCGTGGGCGGACCGCCGGCTGGCCGGACAAACTGCTTTGCGCCATGGCTCCACTGCCTCCCCGCTCTGCCTCTGCCAGCATCTTTGCAAAAATGTGTACATTTCCGCAAGAGACTTTTTTGTATCAGTTTATCAAGAGCATAGCACAAAAGTTCCTGAATTTCAACACTTCGAGGGGAAATTTTTCTGCTGAATCCACTTTGCGGAAATGTACACGTTTTCACATAATATCCACCTTCATTTTTTGAAAACAGATAAATTAAGCACAGTTGCAGAAAATCAATGATAAAAAAACACGGTTTACAAAACTCCTTTCAGAATGAAACTGCGACTCTCCATTCTGAAAGGAGTTTGTAAACCATGTCTGAGAAGATTGTCACGCTAAACCAGGAGGTAATGAAGGACCAGCTTAAGGAAATGGTCCGAGGCAGCGCGGAAGAGGCGCTGAATGAGCTGCCGGAGCGGGCGGCGTAAAAATGCCCGGTACGAGCAAAATGCCAGGGGTGCCGCGGCAGCCACTGCGGCTGGGGCAGAAATTATCGGTTAATCTTCAGGCCCGAGTCAGAATATGTATTGACGCTGATGGAGTCGGCAATATCGCCTGTCTCCTTGTCAATGACTACGATGTTTAACCCGACTCTATTCATGGAATAGTCGATATTGTCAATGACAATCTCACTTTTTGACGCTCCCGTGGGTTCGACGAAACCCTTGCTTTTGCTCCGGATCCCGCAGCACTTCAGCGGCATACAGCTGAAATTTAATCTGTTGTTCAAATATTCAACGCTGTACTTTGGATGCCCTGCGATGAACTCGTAGTTTACGTTGATTTCCTCTGTTGATTTTTCGTCAATCTTGACGGTTTCCCCATCCATTACCGCCACATAGCTGTTTCGCCATACAACATCTTTCCGCAGCGGCAGGCCTGTGATCTCCAAAAATTTTCCGAAATAAGTGGAACATTCATTTCTGCCGGACAATATGATTACATATTTGGGGGATGCCCGCAATGCCGAAAAGTAATCCCGCAGACTCCCGATCTCTCGCAGCGCCGAGGTTCCCGGAGTGATACCGTTTTTCGCATGTACAATGTCCATCCAGGTTCTTCCGGCCCGCATCGCCGTTTCAATTTCACTTTTTTGCGCCGCTTCATAGGCGTATTCCCTCACAGTGCGGTTCAGACGGTTCCTCGTATCCCGGAGTGATAGAAAATATTGATATAACAGCTTTGCAGAATCACTGCTGGTTTTCGGTTTTATTTCAACATCCAGTGCTGAGCGCAGCCATTTTTCCGATTCCATCCGGCTCAATTCCATTCGCCTATGAACAGAGTCATAATCCAGATCTGGAAAAAGGTCCGGTTTTTGCAATAGCTGCGCACTGTTTTCAAAAAACAGGAAGGGGCATCCCGTTAATCTTGCCAGTGAGTCGAACCGCCCCTTTGACCGGTTCTTGATTGCCGCGAATTTTTTCCCGTAGATCAGCGAGAAGCATGCGCCGTGGAAGGAATCCGTAATCACATAACTGGCATGGCGGAAATATGCAAGCCACCCGGCAAATTCGGGCCGCACAATGCTCTCATCCATATTCATGCGCTTTTTGTTGCCCTGGTAATTTAATGTCTGGTCCAAGATCACAACAGCCCTCATGTTCAGCTTCTTCGCGGTTTCGAGAACGGCCTTCCGCTTATTGGGATCCGGGTCCAAAATATATGCAAGAAGATACTCCCCGTCAAATTTCAGCTGCGAGGTGTCGCTGAGTTTATCCCAGACGTCTCTGCCGCACAGAAGGACCGGGTCCAGTACCTGCGCTGCCTCAACGCCGAACAAATCTCTGCACATATCGACTCCGTAATCCTCACGCACCGATATGGCGTCATAGCGCTCCAAATAGTGGGAATATAGATATCTTTCTGGTTCCGTGATATTTTCCGCTCCCTTT
>VSPW01000256.1 GCA_009775535.1 Muribaculaceae bacterium | reverse complement strand
GCAGATTTAAAAGCTTTTGCAGAACAATTAGTTAACCTCTCAGTAAAAGAAGTAAACGAACTTGCTCAGATCCTCAAGGAGGAATATGGCATCGAACCCGCTGCTGCAGCTGTTGCTGTTGCTGCTGGTCCTGCTGCTGGTGCTCCCGCCGCTGAAGAAAAGACCAACTTCGATGTAGTGCTCAAGAGCGCAGGTGCTAGCAAGCTTCAGGTTGTTAAGCTCGTTAAGGAACTTGCAGGTCTTGGCCTCAAGGAAGCAAAGGAACTCGTTGACGGTGCTCCCTCTGTTGTCAAGGAAGGTCTTCCCAAGGCTGATGCCGAAGGTCTCAAGAAGCAACTCGAAGAAGCTGGCGCTGAGGTTGAACTTAAATAAAATTGCCTGACCTACAGGTAAATAGGTTAAGAATCATCTTAATTGTTGATTCTTAACCTTTTTGTGCTATTTTTTATTTTTGAGTTCCCCTTTTTTAACCTTATTATAGATGTCTGCTTCACTGGATAAACCCCGTATTAACTTCGCTTCGGTAAAGAATCCGCTTCCTTACCCCGATTTTCTCGAAGTGCAGCTGAAGTCATTCCAGGACTTCCTCCAGCTCGACACTCCTCCCGAAAAAAGAAATAATGAAGGTCTTTACAAGGTGTTTGCCGAGAACTTTCCAATAGCCGATACCAGAAACAACTTCGTGCTAGAGTTCCTCGACTATTACATCGATCCTCCGCGCTATTCCATAGACGAATGTCTTGAGCGTGGGCTGACCTACAGTGTGCCCCTGAAGGCAAAACTTAAACTATATTGTACCGACCCGGACCACGAGGATTTTGCAACCGTGATTCAGGACGTCTATCTCGGTCCTATCCCGTATATGACCGACAAGGGAACTTTTGTAATCAACGGTGCGGAACGCGTCGTTGTATCCCAGCTTCACCGTTCGCCCGGCGTATTCTTCGGACAGAGCACGCACGCCAACGGTACTAAGCTATATTCTGCGCGCATCATCCCGTTCCGTGGCTCGTGGATTGAGTTTGCCACGGACATCAACAATGTGATGTACGCCTACATCGACCGTAAAAAGAAATTGCCGGTTACTACGCTTTTGCGTGCCATCGGTCTCGAGAGCGATAAGGACATCATTGATATTTTCGGCCTTGCGGAAGAACTGAAGGTAAATAAGACGAACCTCAAGAAGGCCGTAGGACGCAAATTGGCTGCCCGTGTACTGAAGACATGGGTGGAGGACTTTGTGGACGAGGATACCGGCGAAGTCGTATCGATTGAGCGCAATGACGTCATACTTGACCGTGAGACCATCATTGAGGAAGAGAATATCCAGGAAATCCTGGAATCAGGCGTGTCCACAATACTTCTCCACAAGGAAGATGTCAATGCCAGCGACTATTCGATCATATTCAATACCCTCCAGAAGGATACATCCAACTCCGAGAAAGAAGCCGTCCGCTACATCTACAGGCAGCTGCGCAACGCGGAGCCACCGGATGACGCATCTGCGCGTGAAGTGATAACAAACCTATTCTTCTCCGAGAAGCGTTATGACCTTGGCGAGGTGGGCCGCTACCGTATCAACAAGAAGCTTGGGCTTACCACTTCCATGGATGTGAAGGTCCTTACTAAGGAGGACATCATAGCCATTATCAAATACCTCATCGAACTGATCAACTCCAAGACGGATGTCGACGATATCGACCACTTGTCGAACCGCCGAGTCCGTACAGTAGGTGAGCAGCTTTACAATCAGTTCGGTGTAGGCCTGGCCCGTATGAGCCGTACCATACGCGAACGTATGAACGTGCGCGACAACGAAGTGTTCACACCGATCGACCTTATCAACGCCAAGACGATCTCATCGGTTATAAACACGTTCTTCGGTACGAATGCTCTCTCGCAGTTCATGGACCAGACCAACCCGCTTGCTGAAATAACCCACAAGCGCCGTATGTCTGCCTTAGGTCCTGGCGGTCTTTCACGTGAGCGCGCCGGATTCGAGGTGCGAGACGTACACTATACCCACTACGGGCGTCTTTGTCCTATCGAGACCCCGGAAGGTCCTAATATCGGTCTTATTTCATCGTTGTGCGTATACGCTAAGATCAATGATCTGGGATTCATAGAGACTCCCTACCGTCAGGTAACGGATGCTCGCGTGAACCTCAATAATGATGAGGTAGTTTATCTGACAGCCGAGATTGAGGAAGGCAAGATGATTGCGCAAGGCAATGCGCCGCTCAATCCCGATGGTTCATTCATCCGCGATAAGGTTAAGGCCCGTCTTGATGCCGACTTCCCTGTTGTGCCACCATCGGACATCCAGCTTATGGACGTTTCACCGACACAGATAGCCTCCATCGCGGCATCGCTTATCCCGTTCCTGGAACATGACGACGCCAACCGCGCACTCATGGGATCAAACATGATGCGCCAGGCAGTGCCCCTGCTCCGCAGTGAGGCTCCTATAGTCGGTACAGGTATTGAAGGCCAGCTGATACGCGACTCCCGTACACAGATCGCAGCCGAGGGCGCTGGTGTCATCGAATTTGTTGACGCCACTGTAATACGCATACGCTACGACCGTACAGAAGAAGAGGAGTTCGTGTCATTTGAATCTGCTGTAAAGGAATATCACCTGCCGAAATTCCGCAAGACCAACCAGAGCACTACAATCGACCTGCGCCCAATCTGCGTCAAAGGACAGAGGGTGGTGAAGGGCGACATACTCACAGAAGGTTACTCGACCGAAAACGGAGAACTCGCTCTTGGACGCAACCTTAAGGTAGCGTTCATGCCCTGGAAGGGATATAACTATGAGGACGCCATCGTGCTCAACGAACGAGTTGTGCGTGAGGACATTCTTACCTCCGTGCATGTCGATGAATACTCCCTTGAAGTCCGCGAGACAAAGCGCGGTATGGAAGAGCTTACATCTGACATCCCCAACGTATCCGAGGATGCTACAAAGGATCTTGATGAGCGTGGCATAATCCGTGTAGGTGCACATGTGGTTCCCGGTGACATCATGATCGGTAAGATCACTCCTAAGGGAGAGAGTGACCCAACTCCGGAAGAAAAACTCCTGCGCGCCATCTTCGGCGACAAGGCCGGCGATGTTAAGGACGCATCCCTGAAAGCGTCTCCTTCGCTGAAAGGTGTTGTGATAGGTACGAATTTGTTCTCACGTGCTGTAAAGAAAAAGAAGAATAAGAGTGCCAACGCCCTCCTTCCTAAGCTTGACGAGGAATACGAAGAACGTCTGAGCCAGCTCCGCGACATCCTTGTCGACAAGCTGATGACGCTTACCGCAGGCAAGACCTCCCAGGGTGTGAAGGACTTTATCGGCAGTGACATCATCCCCAAGGGGGCGAAGTTTACTGTAGGTGTCCTCAAAAGCATCGACTACGATACCATCAACCTCAGCAAGTGGACAAACGAACCGCATAAAAATGACCTTATCCGTGAAACGATTGTCAATTACCTGCGTAAGTCGAAAGAGATCGACGCCGAATTGCGCCGCAAGAAATTCGACATCTCTATCGGTGACGAACTTCCTTCCGGTATCATGCAGATGGCAAAGGTCTATATCGCCAAGAAGCGTAAGATCAGCGTAGGCGACAAGATGGCCGGCCGTCACGGAAACAAGGGTATCGTATCTCGTATCGTACGTCAGGAAGACATGCCTTTCCTTGCCGATGGTACTCCGGTAGATATCGTGCTCAACCCGCTCGGTGTGCCTTCACGTATGAACCTTGGCCAGATCTTTGAGACCGTGCTCGGATGGGCCGGACGTGAATTGGGCGAGAAGTTCGCCACACCGATTTTCGATGGCGCGACCCTCGATGACCTTAATGAATGGACTGATAAGGCCGGCGTTCCTCGCTATGGTAAGACCTACCTCTATGACGGAGGAACAGGCGACCGTTTTGACCAGCCTGCCACAGTAGGTGTCATCTACATGCTTAAGCTCGGACACATGGTGGAAGACAAGATGCATGCCCGTTCTATCGGTCCGTACTCGCTCATCACTCAGCAGCCGCTTGGCGGTAAGGCACAGTTCGGTGGACAGCGTTTCGGTGAGATGGAAGTTTGGGCGCTTGAAGCATTCGGCGCATCCCACATCCTCCAGGAGATACTCACCATCAAGAGTGACGACGTCAACGGCCGCAGCAAGGCCTACGAGGCAATTGTCAAGGGCGAGCCCATGCCTCAGGCTGGCATTCCCGAATCACTCAACGTCCTTCTGCACGAGCTGCGTGGCCTCGGATTGAGTATCAACCTTGAACAATAATTGAATCATCATCGACTTTCTACATACTGAAATATGGCTTTTAGAAAAGACAATAAGACAAAGACCGGATTTTCCAAGATTTCCATCGGGCTCGCTTCGCCCGAGGAAATCCTGGAGAAGTCATCCGGCGAGGTCCTCAAGCCTGAAACCATCAACTACCGTACATACAAGCCCGAACGCGACGGCCTGTTCTGTGAGCGCATTTTTGGTCCGGTAAAGGACTACGAATGCCATTGCGGAAAGTACAAGCGTATACGCTACAAAGGTATTGTCTGCGACAGGTGCGGTGTTGAGGTCACCGAGAAGAAAGTGCGTCGTGAACGCATGGGGCACATAAAGCTCGTTGTCCCCGTAGCGCATATCTGGTATTTCCGTTCGCTACCAAACAAGATCGGCTACCTTCTTGGCCTGGCGTCCAAGAAGCTTGATGCCGTGATATATTATGAGCGTTATGTTGTCATCCAGCCAGGAAACGTTGAAGGCGTCCAGGCCCTTGATCTACTGTCAGAAGAAGAGTACTTCGATATAATCGACAAGCTCCCCAAAGAGAACCAGGCCCTTGAAGATTCAGACCCGAACAAGTTCATCGCTAAGATGGGCGCGGAGGCCGTTTACGACCTTCTGTTGCGTCTTGACCTCGATGACCTGTCGTACCGTCTGCGTCACCAGGGCTACAACGACAGCTCGCAGCAGCGTAAGAACGAAGCCCTAAAGCGCCTTCAGGTTGTGGAGGCATTCCGTTCTTCACGCCACCGCAACAAGCCCGAATGGATGATACTTCAGGCAGTCCCTGTGATTCCGCCTGAACTCCGTCCGCTTGTGCCGCTCGACGGTGGCCGTTTCGCTACCAGCGACCTCAACGACCTGTACCGCCGAGTCATCATCCGCAACAACCGTCTTAAGAGGCTTATCGAAATAAAGGCGCCCGACGTGATCCTGCGCAACGAAAAGCGTATGCTCCAGGAGGCCGTGGATTCACTGCTTGATAATTCACGCAAGTCGTCAGCTGTCAAGAGTGAGGCTAACCGTCCGTTGAAGTCACTAAGCGACAGCCTTAAAGGTAAGCAGGGTCGCTTCCGCCAGAATCTTCTCGGTAAGCGTGTCGACTATTCTGCACGTTCCGTAATCGTTGTCGGCCCTGAGTTGAAGATGCATGAATGCGGTCTTCCTAAGGACATGGCGGCCGAGCTCTACAAGCCGTTTGTTATACGCAAGCTTATCGAGCGTGGCATCGTAAAGACCGTCAAGTCGGCAAAGAAGATTGTCGACCGCAAAGAGCCGGTTGTTTGGGACATCCTGGAATACGTGATGAAAGGCCATCCCGTACTCCTCAACCGTGCCCCGACACTACACCGCCTCGGTATACAGGCTTTCCAGCCCAAGATGATTGAAGGTAAGGCTATCCAGCTCCATCCGTTGGCTTGTACGGCATTCAATGCCGACTTCGACGGCGACCAGATGGCTGTGCACCTCCCCCTTGGCAATGAGGCCGTGCTCGAAGCCCAGTTGCTTATGCTCGGAGCGCACAACATTCTTAACCCTGCCAATGGTGCGCCGATCACAGTCCCTTCTCAGGACATGGTGCTTGGTCTATACTATATCACCAAACTCCGCAAGGGCGACAAAGGTGAAGGTACGATATTCTATGGTCCGGAAGAGGCCCAGATCGCATATAATGAAGGGCGTGTCACCCTCCATGCGCCGGTCACCGTAATGGTGGACGATGTGGATAAGGACGGTAACCCAATACGCCATCTGGTGAAGGATACATCCGTTGGACGCGTGCTTGTCAACCAGTTCGTGCCTAAGGAAATCGGATACGTAAACGAGATCCTTTCCAAAAAGTCACTGCGTAACATCATTTCCAAGGTAATCAAGAAATGTGGTATCCCACGTTCTGCACAATTCCTTGACGATATCAAGAACCTTGGCTACCGTATGGCATTCCAGGGCGGCCTTTCCTTCAACCTAGGTGACGTGATTATTCCGGCTGAGAAGGAAGCCATTGTCAATGAGGGGTATACGCAGGTTGAGGAAGTGATGAACAACTATGCGATGGGATTCATTACCAATAATGAACGCTATAACCAGATTATCGACATCTGGACGCACGTCAATTCCCGCCTTACAGATGTGCTCATGAAGCAGATGACCGAGGCCAACCAGGGTTTCAACTCTGTATTCATGATGCTTGACTCAGGTGCGCGTGGTTCTAAGGACCAGATCCGTCAGCTTGCCGGCATGCGTGGTCTTATGGCCAAGCCCCAGAAGGCAGGTGCTGAAGGTGGCCAGATTATCGAGAACCCGATTTTGGCGAACTTCAAGGAAGGCCTTTCTGTGCTGGAATACTTCATCTCTACCCACGGTGCACGTAAGGGTCTTGCCGACACCGCGTTGAAGACTGCCGATGCCGGATATCTCACCCGCCGTCTTGTGGACGTTGCTCATGATGTTATTATCAATGAGGAGGACTGCGGTACTCTCCGCGGGCTTGTATGCACCGAAATCAAGAACAATGATGAGGTGGTTGCCTCATTGGGCGAACGTATCCTTGGCCGCGTTTCAGTCCACGATATCATCCATCCGATTACCAACGAGATCATCGTTGCCGCCGGAGAGGAGATCAACGAGGCTGCGGCCGATGCTATTGACGCATCGCCGATAGAGAGTGTGGAGATACGCTCAGTGCTCACTTGCGAATCGAAGAAAGGCGTCTGCGCCAAATGCTATGGCCGCAACCTTTCCAACAACCGCCTTGTGCAGAAAGGAGAGGCTGTCGGCGTAATCGCGGCGCAGTCTATTGGTGAGCCTGGTACACAGCTTACCCTCCGTACTTTCCACGTCGGTGGTGTGGCGTCCAACATCGCGGCAGTGTCATCATTGACATCCCGTTATGAGGGTACGCTTGAAATCGATGAGCTGCGTACTGTCGAGACCGAGGAGATGGGCGCGAACGGCAAACCGGTACAGGTGGTCATCGGCCGTCTTGCTGAAATGCGCATAATCGAGCCTAATACCCGTATGATGCTCACAAACGCAAATATCCCCTACGGTTCAAAACTGTTCTTCTCTAACGGCGACACCGTTTCAAAGGGTGACCTCATTTGCGAATGGGACCCATTCAACGCCGTAATCGTCAGTGAAGTTGCCGGTAGGCTGAAATATGAGAATCTTGTCGAGAATATCACATTCCGTGTCGATGCCGACGAGCAGTCAGGTCTGCGTGAGAAAATCATCATTGAGTCCAAGGACCGCACCAAAGTCCCTGAAGTTAATGTCGTGGACAAGAACGGCCAGATCGTCAAGACTTATGCTCTTCCTGTAGGTGCACACCTTATGCTTGAGGACGGTGAAGAGGTTAAGGCCGGCGAGATATTCGTGAAGATACCGCGTGCCACAGGTGGTGCAGGTGACATCACCGGCGGTCTGCCGCGTGTCACCGAACTCTTTGAGGCCCGCAACCCGTCAAATCCGGCTATAGTATCCGAAATCGACGGTGAGGTGCGCTTCGGCAAGGTGAAGCGTGGTAACCGCGAGATAGAGGTGACATCAAAACTTGGCGAAATCAAGAAATATATGGTGCCCCTGTCAAAACAGATCCTTGTGCAGGAGAATGATTATGTACGTGCAGGCACACCGCTTTCTGACGGTGCTATTACTCCTGCCGACATCCTCAACATCATGGGTCCGACAGCCGTACAGGAATATATCGTAAACGAAGTCCAGGACGTATACCGCATGCAGGGTGTGAAGATCAATGACAAGCACTTTGAAGTGATCGTACGCCAGATGATGCGCAAGGTCAATATCCTTGACCCGGGCGACACTTGTTTCCTTGAACAGCAGGTTGTCGACAAGCGCGAGTTTATGGATGAAAACGACCGCATATGGGGTCGCAAGGTTGTCACCGATCCGGGTGATAGCGAGAATGTGAAGGCAGGCCAGATCATCACTGCGCGTAAACTGCGTGATGAGAACTCAATGCTCAAGCGTCGCGACCTGCGCCTGGTTGCTGTCCGTGACGCAGTTCCCGCTACATCCGAGCAGATACTCCAGGGCATCACGCGTGCCGCCCTCCAGACATCAAGCTTCATGTCGGCAGCATCATTCCAGGAAACGACAAAGGTCCTCAATGAAGCCGCCATTACCGGAAAGGTTGACAAGCTTGAAGGCATGAAGGAAAACGTTATCTGCGGACACCTTATTCCTGCCGGTACAGGCCTTCGTGAATATGAGCGGTTGGTTGTCGGAAGCAAGGACGATATCAATGCTATCGTAGATTCAGAATTAGTTGATACTGTTACAGAAGGGTTGTAGCCGTATAACCTGAATAGAGACTATAAACACAACAGCCGGCCGGATGCTTGCATTTGGCCGGCTGACTTTTTTGAGAAAAATATTTAGTATTTTGGCGTGGGCTTACCGTTAAACGGAAAAATTGAGTAACTTTGTAAAAAGAAATGCCTAAATCCCAAACCATTTAAGATTATGAAAGAAGTGGACCGTCTTCTCGCCGAGAGACTGCTTAAAATCAGTGCTATAAAATTACAGCCGAACTTGCCGTTCGTATGGGCTTCCGGCTGGAATTCGCCGATCTATACTGACAACCGTAAGACCTTGTCATATCCCGATGTACGTGCATTTATAAAGGTAGAGCTTTGCCGTGCCATAATCGAGCAGTTTGAGATGCCCGATGCCGTGGCTGGTGTAGCCACAGGTGCAATAGCCCAAGGCGCACTTGTTGCGGAGACACTTGGATTGCCATATGCCTATGTCCGTTCCGCACCCAAGGACCACGGCCTGGAGAATCTTATTGAAGGCAACTTGCAGCCAGGACAGAAAGTAGTGGTGGTAGAGGACCTTATCTCTACAGGCGGAAGCTCGCTTAAGGCTATCGAGGCCATACGTGCAGCCGGTTGTGAGGTTGTGGGCATCGTTGCCATATTCACCTATGGATTCCCTGTTGCCGATGAGCGCTTTAAGGAGGCCAATGTAAAGCAGGTGGCACTCAGTAACTATAATGCTCTACTTGATGTGGCGTTGGACACAGATTACATAAAGGCTTCAGACCTTGACACTCTGAAGGAATGGCGTAAGGACCCTGCAAACTGGACTCCTGCCAGAATGGACAAAACCATCTGATAACAGTAAAATGGCTAAATATACATCTAAAAAAGTGGCTATCGGCATGGATGCCACTGACGTTGTCGCCAAATTTGACGACCTGTCACGTTTCCAGCCGGCAATTGACAGACTTCCAGATGAAGTGAAGTCCAAATTAGGCGAACTGCGGTTTGAGCCTGATGCCCTTGTGATAAACACTCCCCAGTTGGGTGCTATAAAATTGCAGGTTGTCGAACGTAGCGCAAACCGGGTAGTGTTTGAGGCTGCAGCCTCCATGGTGCCGTTGCGTACAGTTGTGGATGTGGTCCCGGATAAGCAGGATGCCGCGTCAATACTTACAGCATCATTTGATGTAGACATACCCGTGATGCTCCGTCCGCTTATCGGCGGGAAGCTGCAGGAGGCTGCCGACAAGATGGCCGAGATGTTGGGCAATATCGTGACAAAAGCGTAGCTATCCAGGTATGTGGCGTTTTCGACACTTTGGCCGTATGGCTGCTGCCGCAGTTGCCGTCTTGTTAGCGGCGGTGGCAGTATCATGTGATTCGATTGATGACGAACGCCTGCCGCCTGCCCCTGTGAGGCTTACGTTTGCGAATATCGGTGAGTGGAATGTATATGGTGTAGGTGGTGCGCTTGACCACCGTAGGTTCATACGGGAATTGAAGATACCGGCCAACTATAATTATACAGAATTGAGCTACACTGGATTCGGTGGCATACTTCTTGTCGGCGATATCAACGGAGAACCTCAGGCATACGACCTTGCATGTCCTGTGGAGTGCCGCAGTGATGTTCGCGTGTCGGTGACAGACGGATCATATGCCGAATGTCCGAAGTGCCACAGTACGTATGAGATATTCACTAATTTCGGCTATCCGCTAAGTGGCGAGGCTGCAAAGCGGGGGTACGGGCTTACAAGGTATAAGGTGTTCTTCGGTGGCGCTACAGAATATGCGGTGATAACACGCTGAATAATACAGAATTAATAAAAAGTGGATGTCCGGTAAAGGACATCCACTTTTTTTTCTTGTCTGTATCTTAGCACATGCCGACATGTGCTTTTTATAAAGTGGGTTCAGTGAAAATTAATGGTTTTCACGCTATCGCGTGGCAGAAATGCCGGAAGAGGCTGCCGCCATATATTGAGGGAGTGTGGGATGGTGTGAGTTGTGGTCAGTCGCGGGCGTGGTATTGGATTAGCCCTGGCATAGACGTGGGGGCTATTTTCTGGATTGTTGCTCCGAAGTCGGCAGCGGCCTGGCGCAGGATAGGTTCGTATAGGGTGGCTGTAGACCCTACGAATGAAAGGGGGATGTGCTTGTAGTCGTAAAAAGAGATGTTGCGTTTGAAAAAGGCCATGAATGAGTTGTATACAAGGTCGTGCGCGTAGTGGTGGCTGATGTGTTCGGCTAGGAAGAATGAGTATTTGGCGAGTGAACGGCTGGGGAATGATTGTGTGTATACGTCGTCCATTATGGCATCGGGTGTCGTGTCGAACATTGAGTAGAAGGCTTCGGATATTTCTTTTGGTGCGAGTCCTTTGAGTATGTTTGATATGAGCTGTTTGCCAAGGTGGGCGTTTGAACCTTCGTCACCGAGGATGAATCCCAGAGGCCTTACTGTGGATATGATTTCTTTTCCGTTGTAGTGGCATGAGTTGGAGCCTGTGCCTAGGATGCATGCGAGGCCTTCGCGGTCGACAAGGAGTCCGCGAGCCGCTCCGGTGAGGTTGCTCATGACGGTTACTGGTGTTCGGAACTGTGCTATGATTGAGGATTCGATTATCTTGTTTTTCTGTGGATTGGCGCATCCTGAACCATAGAAGTATATGTGGTCCCAACGGCGGCGGAAAAATCGTTCTGGCAGTTCTAGGCGTATGCTGTGGCTTATTTCGCGTCGTGTCTGGAAGTATGGGTTAAGTCCTGTGGTTACGGCGGAAGCGATGATGTCGGTTCCGTCGACTAGTGCCCATTCGGTACGGGTGCTGGAGCTGTCGGCGATGACTTTCATTGTTGTTGTCCTATGTGGTTTTGTTGCTTTCGGATGGTAAAGTTAAGGAATGTTTCCGACCGCCGCAACTTTTGGGTGTTGGCGTTGGCCAAAACACCGTTATTTTGGGCGCAGGTATGGTAATTGGGTGTGCGGAATTGGAAGGAGAGCGTTTTTTGAGTAAATTTGTGGCGTTAAACCTTGTTGACCAATTTAAGATAAAGACAATGAACCAATTCATGGCCCTGTTGAGACGTTTTGTGCCGCCGTATAAGAAGTATTTGGCGCTGAACGTGTTCTTCAATATATTAGCAGCTGTGCTGACGCTGTTTTCATTTGCTTTGATCATCCCTATACTTGAGATGCTTTTCAAGATAAAGGAAGCTACGTATGTGTACATGCCTGTAGACAGCGGCTCGCTTAAAGATGTGGCTATCAATAATTTCTATTATTATACGCAGGAGTCGATATCATATTTTGGCCCATCGGCGACGTTGGCCCTGCTAGGGGCTGCCCTTGTGGTGATGACGGGGCTGAAGACGGGTGCGACTTATCTGAGCTCATATTATATTGTGCCGTTGCGGTCCGGGATTGTGCGTGATATACGTAACTTTATGTATGACAAGGTGGTGAAGTTGCCTATTTCGTTTTTCACATCGGAACGTAAGGGTGACGTGATGGCGCGCATGAGCGGTGATGTGGCGGAGGTAGAGAATTCGGTGATGGCTTCTCTTGACATGATGTTCAAGAATCCTATAATGATTGTGGTTTGCCTGTCGACTATGATAGCTATATCATGGCAGTTGACCTTGTTTGTGCTTGTACTGCTCCCATTGGCAGGCATGGTTATGGGCCGTGTTGGCAAGCGGTTGAAGCGTAAGTCGCTGGAGGGCCAGCAGCAGTGGGGGCTTCTTATGTCAAATATAGAAGAGACTCTGGGCGGTCTCCGCATAATAAAGGCTTTCAATGCCGAGGGCAAGGTGTGCGGGCGCTTCCACCGGGAGAATGATGTGTTTTTCCGGATATCGAACAAGATAGCGCGGCGTCAGTCGCTGGCACATCCTATGAGCGAGTTTCTGGGTACGGCTGCGATAGCAATCGTGTTGTGGTTTGGCGGTACGCTGATACTTTCTGGGGGCAGTCCGATAACTGCGCCGGAGTTCATATATTATATGGTGATATTTTACAGTATAATAAATCCGGCAAAGGATCTTTCCAAGGCGATGTATTCCATACAGAAGGGGTTGGCATCGATGGAGCGTATAGACAAGATACTTAATACGGATAATCCGATAAAAGATCCTGCCCGTCCTGTGGACATAGAGAGTCTGAGGGGGGCAATTTCCTATAAGGGTGTGTCGTTCAGCTATGGCAGCAACGAGGTGATACATGATGTGTCGCTCGATATTCCTGCCGGGGCAACAGTGGCGCTTGTGGGGCAGTCGGGGTCAGGTAAGTCAACGATGGCCGACCTGTTGCCGCGTTTCTATGATGTTGCCAGCGGCAAACTTACGGTTGACGGTGTGGACGTGCGTGACCTGCGTGTGCATGACCTGCGGAGCTTTATGGGTAATGTGAACCAGGAGGCCATACTATTCAATGACACCTTCTACAATAATATCACTTTCGGTGTGAAGGACGCCACGATGGAGCAGGTGATAGAGGCTGCCAGGATAGCGAATGCCCATGATTTCATAATGGAGACTGAGGATGGCTATGAGACGAATATCGGTGATCGCGGGTGCAAGCTTTCGGGCGGACAGCGCCAGCGCATATCGATAGCGCGTGCGATATTGAAGAATCCGCCGATACTTATCCTTGACGAGGCTACATCGGCTCTTGATTCGGAGAGCGAGCAGCTTGTGCAACAGGCTCTTGACAGATTGATGCGTGACCGTACGACCCTTGTGATAGCCCACCGCTTGTCCACGATACGTAATGCTGACATGATATGTGTGATGCATGAAGGACGGATAGTCGAGCGCGGGACTCATGATGAGCTTCTGTCGCTGGGTGGCTATTACCGGAAGCTGGTGGACATGCAGTCGATGCAGTGATGCTGGGTTGCGGTACATCAGGCGCTTTTTTTTATTGATATGTTGCGCAAAGTGTTGCATATTAACGGAAAAGGTGGTAACTTTGCACCGCAAAAATGCCGTATGGGCTTTCAAAGCATCGGCCGCAGAAATGAGGAAGGTCGCCTTGCGGATGTTTAACTGTATTAATATCAAATAATTAAATGTACGTTATCGTAGAAATTCAAGGACAGCAGTTCAAGGCCGAAGCAGGCAAGTACCTGTATGTCCACTATCTCGGTGAACAGTCAAAAGAAGGTGACGTGGTTGAGTTTGACCGTGTACTCCTCGCTGACACCGAAGGTGCAGTTAAGGTAGGCGCTCCTACAGTGGAAGGCGCTAAAGTAGTTTGCGAGGTAATGCGTCCCCTCGTGAAAGGTGAAAAGGTGATTGTCTTCAAGAAGAAGCGCCGCAAGGGCTACCGCCGTAAAAACGGCCACCGCCAGTATTTCACCCAGGTTGTGATTAAAGACGTGATTGCTTAACCCTATAAATTCTCAGAAAAATGGCACATAAAAAAGGTGTTGGTAGTTCTAAGAACGGTCGTGAATCAGAAAGCAAACGACTCGGTGTTAAGATTTTCGGTGGCCAATATGCCAAGGCGGGCAATATCATCAAGCGTCAGCGTGGCACTGTACACCATCCCGGTCTTAACGTGGGTATGGGCAAGGACCACACCCTCTATGCGTTGATTGACGGTACTGTCCTCTTTACTGAGGGACGTAACGGCCGCAAGTTCATCAACGTGACTCCTATCGCTGAGGCGTAAGGGGACAAGTTGTCAACGGTTAAAACGGCGTAGCCCGACCTATTTAGGTCGGGCTACGCTGCTTTTTATGCATTTGCATGCCATAGACTTAGTCTGGTTGTTGGAGTTTCCTATCTATGTCTATAGATCGAA
>VSPW01000255.1 GCA_009775535.1 Muribaculaceae bacterium | reverse complement strand
GTGTGCTTGACGGCGCTGTCGCCACATTCTGTGCGGTAGGCGGTGTTGAGCCTCAGTCGGAGACCGTATGGCGTCAGGCTGACAAATATAATGTGCCCCGTATCGGATATGTGAACAAGATGGACCGCTCAGGCGCTAACTTCTTTGAGGTAGTGCGCCAGCTTAAGGATGTGCTCGGTGCAAATCCTTGCCCCATCCAGATACCTATCGGAGCTGAGGAGACATTCAAAGGTGTGGTTGACCTTGTGAGGATGAAAGCCATCTTCTGGCACGATGAGTCCATGGGTGCAGACTATACCATCGAGGAAATCCCTGCAAATCTCGTTGCAGAGGCTGAGGAATACCGCGACAAGATGCTTGAGAAGATCGCCGAGTTCGACGATGATCTCATGGCAAAGTATTTCGATGACCCCTCTACAATCACTGAGGCTGAAATCAAGAAGGCCCTGCGTGCAGCGACACTGTCGATGCAGGTTGTGCCTATGATCTGCGGCTCTTCATTCAAGAACAAGGGCGTGCAGCCGCTGCTTGACAATGTGTGTGCATATCTTCCCAGCCCTCTCGATGCAGGCGCGGTAGAAGGGTATGTACCCGGAAACCCCGATGAGGTCGTAACACGTGAGCCGTCTTCGGAAGCTCCCATGTGTGCCCTCGCATTCAAGATCGCTACCGACCCGTATGTAGGCCGTCTGTGCTTCTTCCGTGTATATTCTGGCGATGTTGAGGCTGGTTCTTATGTGCTCAACTCCCGTTCAGGAAAGAAGGAACGCGTTTCACGCCTGTTCCAGATGCACTCAAACAAGCAGAACGCAAAGGATATGATCGGTTGTGGCGATATAGGCGCCGGTGTAGGTTTCAAGGATATCCGTACAGGTGATACCCTGTGTGCCGAGGATGCACCCATCGTGCTTGAGGCTATGGACTTCCCAGATCCCGTTATCGGTATCGCTGTAGAGCCGAAGACCCAGAAGGACCTCGACAAGCTGGGCGTTGGCCTGCAGAAGCTTGCTGAGGAGGACCCGACTTTCCGTGTGCAGACCAATGAGGAGACTGGCCAGACCGTTATTTCCGGTATGGGTGAGCTCCACCTTGATATCATCATCGACCGTCTGCGCCGCGAATTCAAGGTTGAGTGCAACCAGGGCCGTCCCCAGGTTACATATAAAGAAGCCATCACACAGCCGGTTGAGCTCCGCGAAGTGTTCAAGAAGCAGACCGGTGGCCGTGGTAAGTTCGCTGATATCATTGTACGCGTAGAGCCTGTTGACGAAGGCTTCGAGGGCAACCTCCAGTTCGTGGACGAGGTGAAGGGCGGTAATATTCCTAAGGAATTCATCCCGTCGATCCAGAAGGGCTTCACCAATGCAATGAAGAACGGCGTTCTTGCAGGCTATCCTGTAGAGCATC
This sequence comes from Muribaculaceae bacterium, assembly GCA_009775535.1. Lineage (GTDB taxonomy): Bacteria > Bacteroidota > Bacteroidia > Bacteroidales > Muribaculaceae > CAG-873. Next base: position 14,025 of record VSPW01000255.1, on the reverse strand, counting down.
TCAAGGTGACAGTGATTGACGGTTCTTTCCACCCGGTGGACTCTGACCAGCTGTCGTTCGAGCTTTGCGCCATCCAGGCATTCAAGAAGGCTTCCGAGAAGGCAGGTCCTGTGCTCCTTGAGCCTATCATGAAGATTGAGGTTGTTACACCCGAGGAATCGATGGGTGATGTCATCGGTGACCTTAACAAGCGCCGCGGCCAGGTAGAGGGCATGGAGACAGCCCGTTCCGGCGCACGTGTCGTAAAGGCAAAGGCCCCGCTGGCTGAGATGTTTGGCTACGTTACAGCGTTGCGTACTATCACATCCGGCCGTGCCACCTCAACAATGACTTTCAGCCACTATTCAGAAGTCAGCAACTCTATTGCCAAGAACGTCCTTGCTGAATGCCAGGGCCGTGTGGACCTCTTGAAGTAAAATCAAAAAAATCACATCACAATATGAGCCAGAAAATCAGAATCAAACTCAAATCTTACGACCATAATCTGGTTGACAAGTCAGCAGAGAAGATCGTAAAGACAGTGAAGGCTACAGGTGCGGTAACAAGCGGACCGATCCCCCTGCCTACACACAAACGTATCTTTACAGTCAACCGCTCGACTTTCGTCAACAAGAAGTCGCGTGAGCAGTTCCAGCTGTCATCGTTCAAGCGCCTTATCGATATCTACAACTCTACAGCCAAGACTGTGGACGCGCTGATGAAGCTTGAACTCCCCAGCGGTGTAGAGGTGGAAATCAAAGTGTAGTACATACTCTAAGCGTAAGAATCAAATATTAACATATGCCGGGGCTTGCCCCAGGGCAGTCCCCGGCTAAATATAAACAAACAAAATCACAAAGAAATGCCAGGATTATTAGGAAAGAAAATCGGAATGACATCCGTTTTCAGTGCCGACGGAAAGAATGTTCCGTGCACTGTTATCGAAGTAGGTCCTTGCGTGGTAACACAGGTAAAGACGGTGGCTACAGACGGCTACGATGCGCTCCAGCTCGGTTTCGAGGAACAGAAGGAGAAGCATTGCACACAGCCTGAGCTCGGCCACTTCAAGAAAGCCGGTGTGACACCCAAGCGCCACTTGGCCGAGTTCAAGGGTTTTGACGGACAATATGCCCCCGGCGATACAATCGGAGTGGACCTCTTTACAGAGAACGACTTCGTTGACATCGCAGGTATATCAAAGGGTAAGGGATTCCAGGGCGTAGTGAAGCGCCACGGATTCGGCGGTGTCGGCCAGACCACTCACGGCCAGCACAACCGTCTGCGCGCCCCAGGTTCAATCGGTGCTTGCTCATACCCCGCAAAGGTATTCAAGGGCACACGTATGGCCGGCCAGATGGGCAACAAGCAGGTCACCGTTCAAAATCTCCAGGTGCTGAAGGTGATCCCCGAGAATAATGTATTGGTTATCAAGGGTTCTATCCCTGGTAGCAAAGGTTCAATCGTAGTAATCGAAAAATAATGGAACTCGCAGTATATAACCAGCAAGGACAAGACACCGGACGCAAAATCCAGCTCAACGACGAAGTTTTCGGTATTGAACCCAATGAGCATGCAGTATATCTAGACGTTAAGCAATTCCTTGCCAACCAGCGTCAGGGTACACACAAATCAAAGGAGCGTAGCGAAGTGTCTGGTTCGACACGCAAGCTGCACAAGCAGAAGGGCGGCGGCGGAAGCCGTATCGGCGACATCAACTCACCTGTCCTAGTAGGTGGCGGCCGTGTATTCGGTCCCCGTCCACGTGACTACCGTTTCAAGCTCAATAAGAAACTTAAGGCGCTTGCCCGCCGTTCAGCACTTAGCGCAAAGGCTCAGGAAGGACAGATCATCGTAGTTGACAGCATCAATTTCGACGCCCCGAAAACTAAAGATTTTGTAAACTTTACTAAAAATCTTAAAGTTGATGGCAAAAAGCTTCTTCTGGTTTTATCGGACAAAAATAATAACGTATATTTGTCCTCACGTAATGTGCCGAACGTTCACCTGATGAATGCTTCGGATATTAACACGTATGCACTTCTCAATAACAACGCTATCATCATGACCGAAGGTAGCGTAGAGCTTATTAATAATTCTAAGTAACCGCAGGACACAATGGAAATAATGATTAAACCCATCGTCACTGAAAAGGCCACCCAGCTTACAGAGCGCCGCAATCAGTACACATTCCGCGTCTCTACCGATGCCAACAAGTACCAGATAAAGTCGCTCGTTGAAAAGCTGTACGGTGTTAAAGTCGTCAGCGTCAACACAGCGATTGTCCGCGGCAAAAACAAGTCCCGCTGGACAAAGAGCGGCCTCCTCCGCGGCAAGACAGCTGCCTACAAGAAGGCGTATATCACTGTCGGCGAAGGACAAACCATCGACATTTTTAGCAATATCTGATAAATAAAATGGCAGTAAGAAAATTCAAGCCCACTACACCCGGGCAACGTCACAAAGTTATCGGTGTATTTAAAGGTACAATCACTGCTACTACACCGGAAAAATCTCTTACAGTCGGTAAAAAAGCATCCGGAGGCCGTAATGCCGAAGGTCATCTCACCACTCGCTACCTTGGTGGTGGACACAAGCGCAAATACCGTATCATAGACTTTAAGAGAACTAAAGACGGCGTCCCCGCCGTGGTAAAGTCAATCGAGTACGATCCTAACCGTTCTGCCCGCATTGCCCTCCTTTACTACGTAGACGGCGCCAAGGCTTACATCATCGCTCCCAACGGGCTTCAGGTCGGCCAGACGGTCGTATCAGGCCCGGAGGCTGCTCCTGAAGTAGGCAACGCACTCCCCTTGAGCAAGATACCTGTGGGTACAGTTATCCACAACATTGAGCTCCGTCCTGGCCAAGGCGCATTCATGGCACGCTCGGCCGGTACATTCGCCCAATTGGTGTCACGCGAAGGTGATTACGCAATTGTCAAATTACCCTCAGGCGAAACCCGCAAGATCCTCGCAGCCTGCAAGGCTACAGTAGGTGTAGTGGGAAATTCCGAGCACTCACTTGAACGTTCCGGCAAGGCAGGCCGTTCCCGTTGGTTGGGACGCCGTCCGCGCAACCGTGGCGTTGTCATGAACCCTGTGGATCACCCGATGGGTGGTGGTGAAGGACGTGCCTCAGGCGGTCATCCACGTTCACGCAAGGGTCTTTATGCAAAGGGTCTCAAGACTCGTTCGCCCAAGAAGGCATCTTCGAAGTACATTATCGAAAGACGTAAAAAGTAATCTGATTAATTAGTAATTATATGAGTCGTTCACTTAAAAAAGGCCCATTCATTTCCGTTAAGCTCGAAAAGAAAGTCACCGACATGGAGAAATCGGGCAAGAAGGCGGTCATCAAGACCTGGAGCCGTGCCTCCATGATCGCCCCCGAATTTGTCGGCCACACTTTCGCTGTCCATAACGGTAACAAGTTCATCCCTGTCTATGTCACAGAAAACATGGTAGGCCACAAGCTCGGCGAGTTCGCGCCAACACGTAGCTTCCGCGGGCATGCAGGCAACAAGAAAAAGTAACCCAGGGCCTAATAAACACTTATTTCGCTAAAATAAAGACAAAATAAACACAATGGGTGTAAGAAAAAGACAATCAGCAAATAACCGCAAGGAAGCCCAAAAGTCAGTAGCTTTCGCGAAACTGACAAACGTGCCCACTTCCCCACGTAAGATGCGTCTCGTTGCAGACATGGTACGTGGCCAGGAAGTGTTCCGTGCGCTGGGTATCCTCAAATTCTCAAATAAAGAAGCAGCAGGCCGCCTGGAGAAGCTTCTCCGCTCGGCCATTGCTAACTGGGAGGCAAAGAACGATGACAAGGCTCAGGACGGGATGCTATACATCTCTACAATTTTTGTCAATCCAGCCCCTATGTTGAAGCGCCTGCGTCCAGCCCCACAGGGCCGCGGCTACCGTATCCGTAAGCGCTCCAACCATGTGACACTTATAGTAGACACTATTGACAATAAAACTAAAAAAATCGAGGAATAATCACTATGGGACAGAAAGTTAATCCGATAAGCAATCGCCTCGGCGTCATCCGTGGTTGGGATTCCAACTGGTACGGAGGCAAGAAATATGGCGACACCCTCCTCGAAGACTCCAAGCTGCGCAAGTACCTTAATGTGCGTCTTGCAAAGTCAAGTGTCTCCCGAATCGTAATTGAGCGCACCCTTAAGCTCATCACAATCACAGTATGCACATCGCGTCCTGGCCTTATCATCGGCAAGGGCGGCTCTGAGGTTGAGAAACTCAAGGAAGAGCTCAAGAAGATCACAGACAAGGATGTTCAAATCAATATTTTTGAGGTAAAGCGCCCCGAGCTGGATGCACAGATTGTAGCCTCTACAATCGCCCGCCAGATTGAAGGGAAGATTGCCTACCGCCGTGCTGCAAAAATGGCGATCGCATCAACGATGCGTGCCGGTGCAGAAGGTATCAAGGTCCAGATCTCCGGCCGTCTCAACGGCGCAGAAATGGCCCGTTCGGAAATGCTCAAGGAGGGCCGTACGCCGCTCCACACACTCCGTGCCGACATTGACTACGCATTGGTCGAGGCCCATACAAAAGTGGGTGTGATCGGTGTGAAGGTATGGATCTGCCGTGGCGAAGTGTATGGCAAGCGTGACCTCGCTCCCTCTTTCACTGCATCTCCTGCGAAGGAAGGCCGTTCAGGTGACCGTGGAAACCGCTCACGCGGCAACCGTGGCTTCCGTAACGCCAAAAACAACCGTTAAACCTCTAATTTGATTAGACACCAATGTTACAACCGAAAAAAACCAAATTCCGCCGTCAGCAGAAAGGCCGTATGAAAGGTGTTGCACAGCGTGGCAACCAGTTGGCCTTCGGCTCGTTCGGAATCAAGACCCTAGAGTCAAAATGGATTACCGGTCGCCAAATTGAAGCTGCCCGTATCGCGGTTACCCGCTACATGCAGCGTCAGGGCCAAATCTGGATCCGCATATTCCCCGACAAACCAATCACCAAGAAGCCAGCCGAAGTGCGTATGGGTAAAGGTAAAGGTAACCCCGAGGGTTATGTAGCGCCTGTGACCCCAGGACGTATCATCATCGAGGTTGAGGGCGTTCCTTTCGACATCGCCAAGGAAGCACTCCGTCTCGCAGCCCAGAAACTTCCTGTGACCACAAAGTTCGTCGTTCGCCGCGACTATGATCCAACCCAAAACGTGTAATAAGCCATGACCAAATCAGAAATCAAAGAACTTAGCACCCAGGATCTGAAAGAGCGCCTCGAAGTGATGGAAGCTGAATACCTCCAGTTGAAGGTGAACCATTCAGTGTCGCCGATTGACAATCCCGCTAAGATAACAGCTGACCGCAAAATGATCGCCCGCGTGAAGACAGAACTACGTCAGCGCGAACTTAACAATAAATAATTTCCCGCAAAATGGAAAAAAGAAACCTACGTAAAGAGCGCATCGGGGTAGTTTCGTCCAACAAGGGTGACAAGACAATCACTGTCACTGTAAAGTGGAAAGAAAAGCACCCCATCTATGGTAAGTTTGTCAACAAGACAAAAAAGTACCACGCACATGACGAAAGCAATGAATGCTCAATCGGTGACACAGTCCGCCTGATGGAGACCCGTCCCTTGAGCAAGACAAAAAGATGGAGACTTGTAGAAATCATCGAAAAAGTTAAGTAATTTATTATGATACAGACTGAAACCCGTTTAACTGTTGCCGACAACTCTGGAGCTAAGGAAGCCCTATGCATCCACGTGCTCGGCGGTACAGGCCGTCGTTACGCTTCGGTAGGCGATATCATCGTCGTTTCCGTGAAAAGTGTGATCCCCGGCTCGGACGTAAAGAAAGGCACAGTGTCCAAGGCGGTAGTCGTCCGCACTAAAAAAGAAATCCGTCGTCAGGACGGCTCCTACATCCGCTTCGACGACAACGCTTGCGTTCTGCTCAATAACGCCGGTGAAATCCGTGGAACACGTATCTTCGGCCCGGTAGCGCGTGAGCTCCGTGCGACAAACATGAAAATCGTCTCCCTCGCCCCCGAGGTACTATAATCAACTTTTAACACATCAACTAAACGTATGAACAAGTTACATGTCAAGAAAGGCGACACAGTTATAGTACTCGCCGGCGACGACCGCGGCAAGCAAGGCCGCGTCCTCTCGGTGCAGCTTGAAAAGCAGCGTGCCATTGTAGAAGGCGTGAACATCGTCTCCAAGAGCACAAAGCCTTCGGCCAAGCACCCTCAGGGTGGCATAATCAAGATTGAAGCCCCCATCCACGTTTCAAACCTTGCCCTCGTAGATCCGAAGACCGGCAAGCCCACACGCGTAGGCTACCGTATCGACGGGGACGGAAAAAAAGTACGTATAGCTAAAAAATCAGGAGAGGAGATTAAATAATGAGCACTACCCTTCAGAATGACTACAAGGAGCGCATTGTCCCCGCTCTTGAAAAGGAGTTCAACTACACTACAGTGATGCAGGTTCCGCGCCTAAAGAAGATTGTCATCAATCAAGGCCTCGGTGCTGCTACCCAGGACAAAAAACTCATCGAGACAGCACTCAATGAGCTTTCTGCCATAACAGGCCAGAAGGCAGTCGCCACACTCTCGAAGAAGGACATCTCAAACTTCAAGGTGCGTAAGAAAATGCCTATCGGTGCGATGGTTACCCTCCGCCGTGACAAGATGTATGAGTTCCTTGAACGTCTGATCCGTGTGGCCCTCCCGCGTATACGTGACTTCAAGGGTATTGAAGGCAAGCTCGATGGCCGCGGTAACTATACCCTCGGTATCACGGAGCAGATCATCTTCCCCGAAATCAACATCGATGCCATCAATAAGCTCATGGGCATGAACATTACCTTTGTTACATCAGCAAACACCGATGAAGAAGGTTATGCTCTCCTGAAGCAGTTCGGCTTACCATTTAAAAACGCTAAATAACATACCTATCTATGGCTAAAGAATCAATGAAGGCCCGCGAGGTAAAGCGTGCTAAGCTAGTTGCAAAATATGCTGCAAAGAAGGCTGCCCTTAAGGAAGCCGGCGATTATGAGGCACTGCAGTTGCTTCCCAAGAATGCATCAAGCGTGCGTCTGCACAACCGTTGCTCCATCACCGGGCGTCCAAAAGGCTACATGCGTCAGTTCGGCATCTCCCGTATCCAGTTCCGTGAAATGGCATCAGCAGGTTTGATACCTGGAGTCAAGAAAGCAAGCTGGTAATGGATGTGCTCCACTCATTATCACAGAGAGTATTAAATATTGTTGGGAAAGGCCCAATCAATTTAAACAACCAATAAAATGACAGATCCAATAGCAGATTATTTGACAAGATTGAGGAATGCTATCAAGGCTAACCACCGTGTGGTGGAAATCCCCGCCTCAAACTTGAAGAAGGAAATCACAAAGATTCTCTTCGAACAGGGCTATATTCTTAATTACAAGTTTATAGAGGGTGAAACCCCCGCCGGCACTATCAAGATTGCCCTAAAGTACGATCCCGTTGACCGTGTCAACGCTATCAAGGACCTTAAGCGCGTATCGCGTCCCGGTCTGCGCCAGTACACAGGCTATAAAGATATGCCCCGCGTATTGAACGGTTTAGGTATTGCAATTCTATCCACATCAAAGGGCGTGATGACCAACAAGAAGGCATCCGACCTGAAGATTGGCGGTGAAGTGCTATGTTATGTATATTAATCGATAGGAGGATACAGATATGTCAAGAATAGGTAAAGCTCCCATTGAGATCCCCGCTGGCGTGACAGTCACCGTGGACAAGGATAACGTAGTTACAGTCAAGGGCCCCAAGGGCACACTTTCACAGACTGTCAACCCCGATCTTACAGTCGCTGTAGAAGATGGGCACGTACATGTGACCCGTCCGTCAGACGACCGTGAACACCGTGCGCAGCATGGCCTATACCGTGCCCTCATCCACAATATGGTTGTCGGCGTGTCTACAGGCTACCGTAAGGAAATGGAACTCGTCGGCGTCGGTTACCGCGCCTCAGCCACCGGACAGGTGCTGGAACTTTCGCTCGGTTTCTCGCATGCAATCTACATCAAGCTTCCCCCGGAAGTGAAGGTAGAGGCAAAGAGCGAGCGTAACAAGAACCCTCTTATCATCCTTGAAAGCGATGACAAGCAGCTTCTCGGACAGGTTTGTGCAAAGATCCGTTCTCTCCGCAAGCCTGAACCATACAAGGGCAAGGGTATCAAGTTCGTTGGCGAGATTATTCGTCGCAAGTCAGGTAAATCGGCTGGTGCCAAATAAATAAACTAGACGCAATATGTTTTCCAAGATAGAAAGAAGAAACAAGATTAAGACCCGCATCCGCGGTAAAATCTCTGGGACTGCTCAGCGTCCCCGCATGACGGTGTTCCGCTCTAACAAGCAGATTTACGTCCAGCTTATCGATGACCTCGCAGGCCGCACGCTTGCTGCCGCATCTTCAAAAGGCATCGAGGAAGGCACCAAGACTGAAATCGCTGCCGCTGTCGGCGAGAAGATTGCTCAGAAGGCTCTCGAGGCAGGAATTAACGAAGTAGTATTTGACCGTAACGGATACCTTTTCCACGGTCGTGTTAAATCACTCGCCGATGCAGCCCGCAAAGGCGGTCTTAAATTCTAATCCGATATGGCAATCCGTAACAACAGAGTAAAATCAACCAACGACATAGAGTTGAAGGACCGTCTTGTTGCCATCAACCGTGTTACCAAAGTTACAAAGGGTGGACGTACATTCACCTTTGCTGCCATAGTTGTGGTAGGTAACGAAAACGGCATCATTGGCTGGGGTCTCGGTAAGGCTAACGAAGTGCAGGCAGCTATCGCAAAAGGCGTAGAGGCAGCAAAGAAAAATCTTATCAAGGTCCCCGTGCATAAAGGCACGATCCCTCACGAACAGGCCGCAAAATTCGGTGGCTCACGCGTAATCCTTAAGCCTGCATCGCACGGTACTGGTGTGAAGGCCGGTGGTGCTATGCGTGCGGTATTGGAAAGCGTCGGCATTACCGACGTGCTTGCCAAGAGCAAGGGATCTTCCAACCCCCACAATCTTGTCAAGGCCACAATCGAGGCCCTCGGTGAATTGCGCTCGCCTGCACAGGTGGCCCAGAACCGTGGCATCTCGGTAGAGAAAGTGTTCAAAGGCTAAAAATCCAAAACAATGGCACAGATTAAAATCAAGCAAATAAAGAGCCGCATCAACTGTCCGGCAGTGCAGAAGCGCACTCTCGACGCCCTCGGCCTTAAGAAAATGAATCACGTGGTTGTCCATGAGGACAATCCTTCCGTGATGGGTATGGTAAACAAAGTACGTCACCTGGTAGAAGTGACTAACGCTTAATAAAAACATTTCAGACTATGGAATTAAGTAACATACGTCCCGCCGCAGGTTCAACAAAGTCCAAGACTCGTGTCGGCCGCGGTCCTGGTTCGGGCAAGGGTGGAACTTCTACCCGTGGCCACAAGGGTGCGAAATCTCGCTCAGGCTACTCTCGCAAGATCGGTTTTGAAGGCGGTCAGATGCCGCTTCAGCGCCGTCTTCCCAAGTTTGGCTTCAAGAACATCAACCGTGTCGAATATAAGGCAATCAACCTGGATGTTATTGACGCCCTGGCTACTGCCAAGAATCTTGATAAGGTCGGGATCGAGGAACTCCGTGCTGCAGGCTTCATCAGCCGCCGCCAGCTCGTAAAGATTCTTGCTAACGGCGCTATCAACCGTGCTGTCGCTGTGGAAGCGAATGCTTTCTCTGCAGCAGCCCAGCAGGCTATCGAAGCGGCTGGTGGTTCTATCAACAAAGTCTAGGCACTCCTCATGAGATTCGTACAAACATTAAAGAATATTTGGACAATCGAAGAGCTCCGCAAGCGACTCCTCATTACACTCTTTCTGGTATTGATATACCGGTTGGGGTGTTATGTGGTGTTGCCCGGTATCTCTACCGAAGCCATCAGAGACCTCGCGAACTTCACGAACAAGAGCGGTCTGATGCAGCTTCTCGATATGTTCTCGGGTGGGGCCTTCTCGCAGGCTTCCATTTTCGCCTTAGGTATCATGCCATATATTACAGCGTCAATCGTGATACAGCTGCTCGGCATGGTGCTCCCTTCATTCCAGAAGATGCAGAGGGAAGGCGAGAGCGGACGCCAGAAGCTCAACCAGTATACGCGTTACCTTACAGTCTTTATCCTCGTACTCCAGGCACCTGCTTATCTTGCCAACCTGCAGCATCAGGCCAGCATATCACTGGGATTCTGGAATATAGTATACCTGACTGTAATCCTCGCCGCCGGTTCCATGTTTATCATGTGGCTAGGTGAGAGGATCACGGACCGTGGTATCGGCAACGGTATCTCTTTCATAATCCTCGTTGGTATCATAGCCCGCCTTCCGCAGGCTATCCTTTACGAGTTCACGAGCAGGCTTCCCGGTAGCTCCGGTACAGAAGGCGGCCTTGTGATGTTCATTATAGAAGTGATACTCCTGTTTGCTGTTACTGTAGGAGCTGTGATGCTTGTGCAGGGCACGCGCAAGATCCCCGTTCAGTACGCGAAGCGTATTGTCGGCAACCGTCAGTATGGTGGCGCGCGTCAGTACATACCCCTGAAGGTAAATGCTGCGGGTGTTATGCCCATCATCTTCGCCCAGGCGTTGATGTTCATTCCTCTGCTGTTCGCCGGTTTCAATCCCGACGGCACAGGATTCTGGGCGTCATTCACCAACATCAACTCTTTTGGTTACAATCTCGTCTATTTCATCCTCATCGTAGCGTTCACATATTTCTATACAGCCATAACGGTGCGTCCCACCCAGATGGCCGATGATATGAAGCGCAACAACGGATTCATCCCAGGTGTTAAGCCGGGAAAGAAGACCGCAGAGTATATCGACGCAGTCATGTCGCGTATAACCCTCCCCGGTTCTATTTTCCTCGGCATCGTGGCGATTCTGCCCGCCTTTGCCCGCATGTTCGGCATCAGCCAGAACTTCGCGCAGTTCTTCGGCGGCACTTCACTACTGATCATGGTTGGTGTCGTGCTTGACACCCTCCAGCAGATTGAAGCCCATCTGATGATGCACCATTACGATGGCCTTATGAAAGAAGGCAAAATAAAGGGCCGCACAACAGGCAGCGCCTATTAAACTTGAACGGTAGCAAAGCTATTAACAGAAAAATTCATTAATGATTTATCTAAAAACCCCGGAACAGATTGAACAGATGCGCCCCGCCGCCGACCTTGTTTCAAGGACACTTGGTGAGGTGGCACGCTGGATACAGCCCGGAGTGACGACACATCGGCTCGACACCATTGCTCGCGAATTTATCCGCGACAATGGTGGAAAGCCGGCTTGTCTTGGCTATGGCGGCTTTCCGGGGACGCTTTGTATTGAAGTCAATGAGACCGTAGTCCACGGGTTTCCGTCCACATATACGCTCCGCGAGGGTGATATTGTTGGCATAGATACCGTAGTGGAGAAGGATGGCTACATGGGCGATTCTTGCTATACCTTTGCAGTAGGCGATATTGCCCCGGATGTGATGGATCTCCTCCGCACCACGAAGGAGTCATTGTATGTGGGGATCGAGGCTTGCCGCGAAGGCAACCGCATTGGCGATATAGCGAATGCGGTGCAGGCTTATTGTGAGGCTCGCCGGTATACAGTGGTCAGGGAGATGTGCGGTCATGGCATTGGCCGTGATATGCATGAAGATCCCGAAGTACCTAACTATGGCCGCCGTGGGACAGGCCCGGTGATCAGGAATGGCATGGTCATCTGCATAGAGCCGATGATCAATATGGGTTCCCGCAATATAGTCATAGAACAGGATGGATGGACTTGCCGGACGCGTGACCGCAAGCCGTCTGCACATTACGAGCATACGGTGGCTGTTATAGGGGGAAAGACCGATATCCTGACAACATTCGACTATATCAAAGACGTCCTAAAAGATAAATTCATTTAAATTTCAATATGGCAAAACAGACAGCAATCGAACAAGACGGCGTAATAGTAGAAGCCCTATCAAACGCAATGTTCCGCGTGGAACTTGAGAACGGTCATCCCATCATAGCACATATCTCGGGCAAGATGCGCATGCACTACATCAAGATCCTACCCGGAGACAAAGTGCGGGTGGAAATGTCACCGTACGACCTTTCCAAAGGCCGTATCGCTTTCCGCTACAAATAATCTACATCCCACCAGAAAATCAAACACTAAAAGATATGAAAGTTAGAGCCTCAGTCAAAAAACGTACCCCGGACTCGAAGATTGTCCGCCGTAAGGGTCGTCTTTACGTGATTAACAAAAAGAATCCTAAGTATAAACAACGTCAAGGATAATATTTTTTGTAACTTTGCACTCACAAAAAATTAAAGTCAATTTTCAAATATGGCAGTAAGAATCGTGGGAGTTGACCTCCCCCAGAACAAGAGAGGTGAAATCGCCTTGACTTATATCTTCGGCATCGGTCGCAGCGCAGCCAAGTCTATCCTTAGCAAAGCTGGAATCGACGTAAACATCAAGGTCAAAGACTGGACCGATGCGCAGGCAGCAAAAGTCCGCGAGGTGATCGCCGCCGACCATAAGGTAGAGGGCGACCTCCGTAGCGAGATTCAGCTCAACATCAAGCGTCTCATGGACATCGGTTGCTACCGTGGCGTTCGTCACCGTATCGGCCTCCCGGTGCGCGGCCAGTCTACAAAGAACAATGCCCGTACCCGCAAGGGCCGCAAGAAAACCGTTGCTAACAAGAAGAAAGCTACTAAATAAAATTAAACTATGGCAAAGAAAACAGTCGCAGCAAAGAAGAGAAACGTCAAGGTTGGCGCTGATGGCCAGCTTCACGTTCACTCATCTTTCAACAACATCATCGTGTGCCTAGCAAACAGCGAAGGCCAAGTAATATCCTGGTCGTCTGCCGGTAAGATGGGCTTCCGTGGTTCAAAGAAGAACACTCCGTATGCAGCACAGATGGCAGCGCAGGATTGCGCCAAGATAGCCTACGACTTGGGCCTCCGTAAGGTGAAGGCTTATGTCAAGGGTCCAGGTAACGGCCGTGAATCCGCTATCCGTACCATTCATGGTGCAGGTATAGAAGTGACGGAGATAATTGATGTCACTCCGCTGCCGCACAACGGATGCCGTCCTCCCAAGAGAAGAAGAGTATAATACCCTGGTTTGGCATCCTGGCTAGTGTATAGTGAGGGTGTCTGCCAGCTCCGACAATCTTTCTTTTAGTAAACCGTCTCCTCAATTTTACTTTTTTTCTTTTTAGGTCGCCCCTTGTCCGGACGTTACAGGCCATAGGCAAAACAAACTGAACCGGGAAAACCAGGATGCCCGATGCGAATAGATTATATATATTAGTCACCTCTCTATAATCGCGGCTGCGCTAATGACATCCTGCCCCGTCCGACAGGGATCGAACCTAACCAACCAATCAAGCAAATAAACTAAAATGGCTAGATACACAGGTCCTAAATCAAAAATCGCACGTAAATTCGGCGAGCCTATTTTCGGCGAAGACAAAGTCCTTGCCAAGAAGAATTTCCCCCCGGGCCAGCATGGTCAGAACAAGCGCCGTAAAACTTCAGAGTACGGCATGCAGCTCCGCGAGAAGCAGAAGGCTAAATATACATATGGCGTTCTTGAGAAGCAGTTCCGTAACCTTTTCGCAAAGGCATCACGCCTTAAAGGTATCACCGGTGAGATACTTCTACAGCTTTTGGAATCACGTCTCGACAACGTTGTGTACCGTCTCGGCATCGCGCCTACACGCGCAGCTGCCCGTCAGCTTGTTCTTCACCGTCACATCACAGTGAACGGCAGTGTAGTCAACATCGCTTCATACGAAGTGAAGCCTGGCGATATCGTTGGTGTGCGTGAACGTTCAAAATCCCTTGAAGTTATCTCTGACGCACTCGCAGGTTTCAACCACAGCAAGTATCCCTGGATTGAATGGGATGAGACAATCAAGGCAGGTAAATTCCTGCACATCCCTGGCCGCGAGGACATTCCCGAGATCATCAAGG
>VSPW01000254.1 GCA_009775535.1 Muribaculaceae bacterium | reverse complement strand
ATTGACAAGCCCACTTATAGATGATAATATTATATATCATCTCTCTTGCGAGAGGTGAGATTTGAGGGGGGGGAGGTCACTATATGAAGAAAGGAGACAGCGTCGGATGCAGTCAAATCGGGAAGGCATGGAAGAGGACGTTTCAAATCTTACCTCACACACAACGGGAGTTCACAGATGTGGGGGCAGCGAATCAGTTGCAGAAGTGATTCGGGAGGCACGGCAGAGAAAACGGTTGACACAAAAGGAACTGGCCAGCTCCATCGGAATGAGCCCGGTTCAGCTGTGCAGAATCGAGAACGGCGAACACACGCCGACCCGGCAAACCCTCCAGAAGCTTTCTGGACAAATCGGTGTTCCATTCTCGGAGCTCCTTTTCCTTGCCGGATACAACAATATGAAGGGGGCTGATACACTATATAAGCGTGATGGAACTGTTCTGGACACGGATCAGATTATCCGATCAATTTACCGTACGGATGCGGATTTTCTGGAGCTTCTTCGCAATTTCGATGAAATTGGGACCCAGGAGAATCTGCAGGTCATTTGCGTGTTGCTGAAAGCGATGCGGAAAGAAGCGCAAATACAAAACCAAGATGGAGTGGCCCCGAACCCTCTGGTCAACTGTTTCCTGGACGCTTTTCTGGCTCTAAAGCGGTTCATTCTTTCGGCTCTGACGCCGTTCCTTGAGTCATACGCACAAGCCTGATCCAACAATCCAAACGTTCCACCACTCTGATAGGCAGCTTATACAAACCCACCACTCGGCAAGTTGTTTTTTGGGGGGGTATCTTCCAGTGACCGGAATCGGTCCGAGAAAAAAAGATTGCAGGCGGCTATCTTTTCTTCTTGGAGATATTTGCCCGTTCAGCTTGTGGCTCGCCGGAGTTATCGGTCTCACTACTAATCTTAAGGAGGCAGTTAGGATGCCGTCATCCCAGCAAGATCGGTACTACCAATTTACCGAGAAAGTAGTTCGAACCGTCCGAGGGGATATTCTTCAACTGAAGGCAATCTGTGGCCGAGATATACTAAACCATCTCAAAGACATTGTCCTTTCCAATGCTGGAATTGAACTGATTTTTGTGGAGGGCAAGGACAATATGCGACGGTTCCCGCAGATGCGCGCTTCTGCAAAACCTCGGACGCCAATTAGCCTGAGATATTTCACCAGAACGGATACCGAAAAAGGTATGATCACTCCGGATGTGCTGATGCAGCTGAGCATTGGTATCGTACTGACCTGTCTCCCGGCAGACTTGGTGGACAATCTCTCCCCTGACGAAACAATGTCCACATTTGCCAAAAAGACAAAGTACCAAAAATACGCAGCGTTGATTTACGAGCTCTATGACGCGTTGGTGCAAACGGTAGAGTGTTCCAAAGACGATTAGGCCTTCGCAAGGATACAACACAATTATATAAAACTGCCAGATATGCATTGTTGTGTATCTGGCAGTTGTTATTTTCTGCCTGAATCTTACAGGTATATGCGGGTATAATGGCTCAAATACATACCTCCAGCTAATACTAATCTCAAAGTAAAAACTTTAATTTTAAACGGGCAATCAAACCAGTAAAAACGTATCCTGTAAACAGATTCTTTGGTTTCACTGTTGCAGATAAATAGAGCTTTTGGTCAAATTTTATCTATAACCTTTAACTCAAACTCCACCGGCTCCAACTCCGGCAGGCCGAGCACGCCGCCAGTGCAGACGGCGTCCTGGCTGCTGCGGGGATCAGCACTAGGCCAGGCTTGTCCATCGCACCCTGCTACACAAGGCTCCGGTTGGCCACACCCACATTGCAGATCGGTAGGTCTTAAATTCAAACAGTCGTTTCAGCTTTTCTGGCGGTCTTGCCGTTCAAGCGGCCTTTTCTGGCTAAAGTGCACGAGATTTCCAACTTCCTCAAGTTCCGGCCTCCAGGACAGTCCTGATGACCATGTAGGTATCGTGGAGAAAGTAGAGATAGAGCATCTGGCTATGTAGTAAGTAGTAAAAAAGAAGCAGCTTACCTTATCATAGATTCCCTAGCGGCATATTATTTGTGGAGCCCAAATAAGTGCATCAGCACGGAAAGGAGTGTGCCTCATGAACGTCAGAAAACCTATAGACTATAGTGCCATGTTTGCGGCGCTGGACACGCTGATGGCGGCAGATCTGCCGCAGATGAAGCTATACTGTGAGATTGGCCGGCTGGTCAGCGGCAGGCCGGAGAAAGGCGCCGCTGTCGCCGCGGCGAAATACCTATGCGGTATGTGTCCTGACG
>VSPW01000253.1 GCA_009775535.1 Muribaculaceae bacterium | reverse complement strand
GAAGCCAAGCCAGCCGCCGGCGGTGAAGCTCACGCTCCCATACTTGCCGTCCACCAGCGTCTGCGCGCCGTCACCCCTGTAACGCGAATGCGGCTCATTGCCCAGCTCTATGGCACGGCACGTAGCCTTATTGAACGTAACACTGTCCGTAAACACGCGGCTCAACGCATCACCGCGGACAGCAACAGCCCTCACCGTACAGGTCGAGTCCACATAGAAAGGCCCGGAATAAGCCATCCCGCCGTCAGCAGGATCACTACCGTCAGTGGTATACCTCACCGGAGCGTCATCCACCGTCGAGAACTCCACCATCATCGCATGCCGTCCGGCATCCGGCGTCAGCTTGCCGTTCACATTGAACAGATGCCGGGCATACCGGTAGCCGTTCACATCATAATGGCGTGCCAGCTGGGGAATACGCTTGGTGAAATCACGGTAGTCCTTCCTTCCCGGCTCGCTCCACTGCACCTCGCTCAGTGCCGCCATACGCGGAAGCTCCATATACTCTACCCCGCTGTATGTAGGGATATACTCCGTCCACAGGTTGGCCTGCACGCCAATGATATGCCCCTTCTCCTCATCAGTCAGCACATCAGGCGTAGGGTTGAAACTGTACACCTTCTCCACCGGCACATATCCGCCTATCGCATCAGGCTCATCCGTACGGTCGAGCGTCTGGTAATAATCAAAATACATATACGAAGTCGGCGTCATTATCGCATCATGGCCCTGACGTGCGGCAGCTACCGCACCGTCCTCGCCGCGCCACGACATCACCACCGCGCCGGGGGCAAGCCCGCCCTCAAGCGTCTCGTCCCAACCAATCATCTTCCGCCCGTGCGAAGTCAGGAAATCGCTCGCATGGTGTATCAGGAAACTCTGCAGCTTCTCCTCAGGCGTCCCATGCTCATCCCTCTTGAAGCCCATGGCCTTTATCCGGGCCTGACACTTCGGGCACTCCGTCCAGCGCATCTTCGGGCACTCGTCGCCCCCCACATGGATATACTCCGAAGGGAACACCTCTATCACCTCCGACAGCACATCGTCAATGAACGACAGCACGCTGTCATTGCCCGCACAGAGCACATCATCGCTCACGCCCCAGCGCTGCCACACCTCATACGGGCCGCCCGTACAACCAAGCTCAGGATACGCCGTCAGCGCGCCCAGCATATGCCCGGGCATATCGATCTCAGGGATCACAGTGATATGCCTGTCAGCAGCATAAGCCACAATATCCCTGGCCTCATCCTGCGTATAATACCCACCGTAAGGGATCGAATCCGAAGAATCGAAATCATGGGCCACACAAGTGCCGTTGCGCTTCGAGCCCACCTCCGTCAGCAGCGGACGCTTCTTTATCTCCAGACGCCAGCCCTGGTCATCAGTTAGATGCCAATGGAAACGGTTGATATTATGCAGCGCAAGCATATCTATATACTTCTTGATAGAATCCGTAGGGAAGAAATGGCGCGACACATCAAGATGGGCCCCGCGGTAGCTGAACCGCGGATAGTCATTGACCACCACCGCAGGGAACACCACCCTGGCCTTTCCTGCCTCAGGTATCGACTTCCGCAACGTCTGCATGCCGTAGAACACACCAGCCTCCGAAGCGCCCTCTATCGATATCCTCTCAGGCGTCACACTAAGGGTATACCCCTCAGGATTACCCTCGCCGTCACCCAACGACAGCACTATCACATCCTTCGCAGGCGCATCACCCGTCAAGGCAAGCCTGTCACCCGTCATCTGCTCCAGATAGTCGGCAAGCAGCTCCGCATTACGCTTCATCACCGCATTCCCCTCCGGATAGGCTATCACCGTTGTGGCCGACAGCTCAAACGGGGCGGACGCACTGTCCACCGCCACCGCCTGGGGCATCGGGATCACACGGTAATCCGCAACAGCCTCCCCCTGGGAACACGAAAAAGCCCCCAGCGACACCGCAACGGCAGCCAGGTGCAAAAACAAATTTCTGATTTTCATTACTATTTATGAATTGAGGTTAAAAAAATATTTAAGGTAAGGCAAGCACACCGCCGCGCGCTCACACGACACAAATATACGGATAAGTCGAGAGCAAACCAAATTTATTTGGTTTTGCCGGGCGAAAGAATATTGGACGAAGTCAAATATACGGACAATTCAAGTGCAAAGCAAATTTATTTGATTTTGCGGAGCGGAAGTATATTGGACGAAGTCAAATATACGGAC
>VSPW01000252.1 GCA_009775535.1 Muribaculaceae bacterium | reverse complement strand
CCTTGATATGTAACACTTCCATAGCTACCCAGAGAAGCCTTTCCTGATACAGTCTGTCCTATAGCGGCATTTGCAGGGTATTCAAACTCCAGCCAGCAATACTTTGCTCCTGTCCATGAATTATATACCCAACCAAATGTATCTTTTCCGTCAGCAGTCTGGGTCGAGAAGTTGTCTGGATAGTAGTTAAAATAAGCGGGAACATTTCCATTAAGTTCAGCAGCGCTTTCGGTCAATTCACAGAATGCCGCCAAATCGTTTTCAGTGAATGCATCAAGTGTGTACTTCACTGTAACATTCATTGTTGCCGTAAGGCCGGTAACATCAGATACGGTAATTACCGCATTGATATCAGTCTTTGTTGATGTGGCAGATATCGATATCTCCCCTGACTCCTCTCCTATAGAGACTGAGACAGCCGTGTTGTCAGAAACAGCCCTATATCCGCCGTTTCCAAGGAGAACAGATTCCTTAACCGTTGAACTGAATCCAAGAGGAGTGACCAGTTCGACATCCGTTTGCGAAAGAGTCAGCACATCTGTGGTGTACACACTTACCGTCAGGCTTTTATAGTTGCCGGCAGCATCTGAAATTATAATCTCGCCAGTACCGTTCTTCTTACCTTCAATCATTGCGACGCCATCAATAATTGTGACATCTACAATTTCAGGGGCAAGAGAGAATGCGCTGTAATCGCCACCACCTGAGGTTACAGGAATCTGTGCCGGCTCGCCTATCTTGACACGCATCGTCTCAACGTCAATAACCAGATCAGGCTTTTCTATTGGAGTGATGACGGACTCATCAATGACGGTATCGTCATCATCACAAGCTGTAGTGAAGCCAAGCATAAGAGCTCCACATGCGAAATATATAAATTTATTGCGTAGCATAAATATCTGTTTTTAATCGGTTTATTTCCAATCTTTAGGATATTTTTTTCCGTCAAATTCCAGGTCTGCGTCATAGAACGCTTCAGCACAGTTCTGCATAGCAGACTGCTGTGAATAGAAGTTGTTGCGGTTAGGGTCCATCGCAAATATCATATGCGCACCGTATCCGTTTTCACGCATTCTTTTGAGGTTTGACAGTGACGCCATACGGCCTTGGTTGAATTCCTGGGAATAAAGGCCCATCTGCCAGCGCTGCATGCCATCGAAAGAGGATGCCAGGTCGGCAGAGCCACCGTAATCATGGAGTGCATAATCCACGAAGTCACCAGCCTTTACTGTCTCACCGGTCTCAAGATCCTTTACATTATCAGCACCGTATGTACGGGAATAGCAGTATGCAACCATCAAGCGGTCAGGCATAGCCTTCTTGATCTCGTACATCAGGCGCGATGCGGCTGCTTTTGAGGGAGACACGAAACCGGGAGGAGGAGGTGTCTGGTATGAAGAGTACTCGTCATCGACGAATATGCCGTCGAGGTTGTAGGCATCGCACACGGCCTTGCACTCTTTAGCGAACTCTACGGCAGTGTCATCAGCCAGGTTGGCGATACCTGAACGGTCATGGTTGCCAAGGATACCAAGGATAATCTTCATACCACGGTCCTGGAGAGGCTTAAGATAGTGCTCGCGGTTGTCAAGGAGCGCCTGCACATTCTCATTGTTGAAGATGTAGACACGGCCAGTCTCAGGATTGTAGTTGATATTGGCAGAGAAGATGATGAGTGCGTCCACAAGAGGCTTTCCGTTGTTGTCGGCAATCTCAGCGTTCTTCAGCGTGAAGCTCAGGTTGTTCAAAGGATTGGTATCGTTGACCTCCATGCAGGAGAACACCTTTATACCAGGCACCAGATTACCATCGGCATCCCTGACGTATTTTGTTGCGTCGGGAAGAGCCGTAAGGTCACGGACAAAGATGATACGGGTCGCATCCACAGAACCGAGGGAAGCATTTCCGTCAGTAACCGATACACGTACAGGAAGTACGTATGTAGCAGACGGGTCAAGGCTGCCGTCAGATGTGATTGTATATTCCACTGATGTCGAGGTTGAGCCAGCAGAAAGTGTTGCCACACCATTACCGGCAAAAGACACCATATCCGCGGGCAGAGCCACGTAGGATGACATGTTTTTCTCATTGTACTCTGTCAATACCGATTCATCGTATGCGAAAGATACTGAGCAGTCATTGGCAAGTTCATGTGGAGTGTTCAAGGTGAGCTTCTCCGTAGAGTTCCCGCGGAACTCTACGTTTGAGAAGTGGCGCTTGCCTGCGGCGTCAGTGATATATATGATAT
>VSPW01000251.1 GCA_009775535.1 Muribaculaceae bacterium | reverse complement strand
CTCTTTCAATGTGGACGGATATGACGGCAACCAGTATTTCCACCTGAACTGGGGCTGGGGAGGCACAGGAAACGGTAATTTCCTCCTGACGAACCTCCGCGACGCGGCGATGAACATGAACTATGATGCGGGGCATGTGGCCGTGATCGGCATCGGCGCTCCCGATTCGCCTCTGCGTTCGCTGACCCTCAGCGACACCAGGATAGAGGAGAACCTTCCAGCGGGCTCAATAATGGCTGCGCTGCTTGTGAACGGCGAAGCCCCTACGGCATCGCATACTGTATCTGTACACGGGACGTGGGACAGCCGCCAGGGCAAGTACCGTGAAGTGCCGTTCACGTATGCGGACGGTGTGGTACGGACTACGCGCACGCTGAGCAACGCCGATTCGCCCATAAGCGTGGAGGTGACAGTTGACGACAGCGAGTCGGGTGCTTCTATCACCCAAGGTTTCTCCATTACCGTCGTACCATACATGAGCGTGGAGGCTGCAACGACGCTGGTATACGACCGCGCCACAGGCATGTTCACTCTGAACACCAAGCATAACACATCGTATACGATAACATCTCCTTCCGGCAGTACGCTGGCCTCCGGCTCTCTGACGCTCCCGCAGCTGAAATTTGAGAAGTCGGTGCTGCAAAGCGGCGTGAACACACTGACCATCAAATGTAATGATGACGTCAAGGCGCTCAAGATAACTATACCCTAACCTCTCACCAGAATGTATATATGAAACTTTTCAACAATTTTTCCATATCATGGCTCTTAGCCGCAATAATAATGCTGCTTATGGTGGCCTGTTCAGAGTCAAAGGATGGCACTGAGCCTTCTGCCGACCCTAATTCGGTAAAGGTGGAGATATCCACCGAGGTAATCACCCAGGCCAATGTGACAACAGAACTCGTACAGGGCGACAAGATGAATATCTATGCCAAGACGTACAATTCTGTGGAGTCGCCCGACCTTGTTTCCAATGTCATGGCTACGCGCAATGGCACTGAATGGGAAATCTCGCCCGAAATCCGCCTTGTGAAGGGCGGAAAGGTGTTCCTGTATGCGGTAGCGCCTTATGATGCGGCTTATACGAATCCGGCAGCAATCCCTGTAGACCTGTCGAAGCAGCTGGACCTGCTGTATTCAGGGGCGTATGTGCCGGCTACGTTCAACACGCATTCCGTGAAGCTGAACATGAAGCATGCGCTGACGCTGGCGTCATTCAATATCCTGAAACAGAATTATTCCGGCGCGGGAAAGCTCACTTCGCTGACGGTGGCGGGCGATCCTGTGTTCTCCAATGGTACGATGAATGTGTCGACCGGCGCGGTAACAGGTTCTGAGAAGACGGGGGTGTCTGCGGATTTCAATGTGACTGCAACGGCGCAGGGCTGGACTTCGGATATACCTTCGCTCTGGGTGATACCGTTCTCTACCAAGGTGCAAAAGGCCTCGCTTACAGCCGTTATCGACGGGAAGAGCTATACCATTGATATACCGGAGGTGGAGATGAAGGCGGGATTCCAGTTTATTTTCCGCCTTACGCTGACGGACCTCGGACTGGAGTTCGTGCCTAACCTGACGGAACAGCGTTCGCTCAACGTGACAACTGATTCTGTCGACCCGCTGGAGGGATATGGAGTGCTAGCTTTCTCCATATCCGGCGACAGGTGGGCACAGCCTGCTTTCACGGGTGACAATGTGTTCGGCTCGCTCAACTGGGGCGCTGACGGGTGCACTTACAAGAATTCGGCTGAAATCGTGTTCGGCGACGGGGCGGCAAACCGCAATGTCGTTGTTGAGACATGGAATTCGACCGGGTTTGAACTGCCTGACCTTGTAGGTGTCGAAGGGATCGACCTTACACAGTATTAAATTAATATATACCTTATTTGAGGCTGTGCCGTTGTATTTTTACGGCATGGCCTTTTTTATATATTTTCCAACGATGTCAATGTTCTCTTTTTGCCTGGATTTCTGACGTCCCTTTCCAAAGGGGGCGTGCGGGTGATGCT
>VSPW01000250.1 GCA_009775535.1 Muribaculaceae bacterium | reverse complement strand
CATCACCCGCACGCCCCCTTTGGAAAGGGACGTCAGAAATCCAGGCAAAAAGAGAACATTGACATCGTTGGAAAAAACCGTACACAAACTGTCCGTATCCGTACACCCATGTAAAATGTAATCCTTTGATGTATAGTTACATAGTGCTTTGGCACACAAAATGCTTCATATTCTACGTAACCATTACATTATGCCGGAACATGGATAGACAGATACCCAAACAGCAGATACGGCGCGAGAAGATACGCCGTTGGACAATAACAGGGGCTATAATAGTAGCCATAGCAGTGGCCGTGCTGGCAGTAAGCACATTGGCACGTACAGCCCTCAAAGCCTCCGACCTCACCTTCGCGGAAGTCGACCGTGGCACTATCGAGACCACAGTGGCATCGACAGGTCGCATTGTACCCGCATTTGAAGAAGTGATAACATCACCCATATCATCACGGATAAAAGAAGTGTACCTTAAGGCAGGGGACACCGTAAACATCGGCACGCCCATCTTACGTCTCGACCTCACCACCACACAGGCCGAACTCGACAAGCTCATCGACCAGCAAGGCATGAAAAACCTTGAACGCGAGCAGTTACGCCTTTCCGCCACTACCACACTCACTGACCTGGAGATGCGCATACGGGTCAAAGAGATGGAAGTGAGCCAGTTAGCCGTGGAATTGGCAAACGAGATATATCTCGACAGCCTCGGCACAGGCACAGGCGACCGCGTAAAGGAAGCGACGCTGAAACACCGTACATCCACCCTCGAACTGGAGCAGCTCAAGAGGCAGCTTGAGAACTCACGCAATTCGGCCAAGGCAACTCTGGAAGCCAAGGACCTGGAACTGAGCATATCACGCAAAAACCTCTCCCTGCAGACACAGGTGCTGGCCGATGCACAGATACGGGCCACGCGCAGGGCCACACTCACCGTCCTCAACGCAGGCATCGGACAGCCTGTGGCCGAAGGCGCCCATGTGGCCACAATAGCCGACCTCGACCACTTCAAGGTCGAAAGCCAGATATCCGACACGCAGGCCGAAAAGATACGCCCCGGGGCAAGGGCCATCGTAAAGGTCGGGCGCACCGGGATACCGGGCATCGTCACCAATGTCACACCCCAGTCAACCGGAGGGATGATAACATTCTCCGTTGCTCTCGACAATGACAACGACCCTCGCCTGAGGTCTGGACTCAAGGCCGACGTCCATGTTATGTGGGACGTGATCGAGGACGCCGTACGCATCCCTGTCATACCGTCCTACATCGGCCCGGGAAACTACGACATATTCGTAGTCAGCCCCGACGGCAGCGAACTGGTCAGGCGCACTGTCGGGCTGGGAGGATGCAACTACGACCGTATTGAAGTCACATCAGGGCTAGACCCCGGTGAAAGGATAGTGACAGGGAATATGAGCAAATACGTAACATCCCCGTCAATAAAACTGAAATGATGCTCAACTATCTCCGCCAGTCATGGCCTTGTCCATGATGCTCTATGCTAAGCTCGCACGCGGCATATCACGGGTTGCTCCCATAGAAGCCCTGCGCGAGGAATAGGCTTGAATTAGAAACAAATAATAAAACCATACAATCAATGTCATCAATCATCCGTCTGAGCGGTGTCAGCAAGACCTACCGCACCAAAGAAATCGAGACACAGGCTCTCGAAAATGTCAACCTTGAAGTCGGCAAAGGGGAATTCATGAGTATAATGGGACCTTCCGGATGCGGAAAGTCCACATTGCTCAACATTATCGGCCTGCTCGACAAGCCCACTACAGGAACAATCGAGATAGCGGGCACAAACCTTGACGGAATTTCCGACAGGCGTCTTGCCGCCTTCCGCAACGCAAACCTCGGTTTCGTGTTCCAGAGCTTCCACCTGATCAACTCTATCAACGTCATTGACAACGTGGAAGTCCCCTTGCTATACCGGAGCATCAGCTCCCGTGAGCGCCGACGCCTTGCACGCGAAGTGCTCGAAAGGGTAGGCCTGAGCCACCGCATGAAGCACTATCCGTCGCAGCTTTCCGGTGGACAGTG
>VSPW01000025.1 GCA_009775535.1 Muribaculaceae bacterium | reverse complement strand
GTATATCTGGACCTGCATAGGTTTGACCGTTGTATTCATCGGTTCTATATTTTTGTGTTACGACAGTTCTTTGGTGCTTCTGATAGATGTTGTATTTTCAGGTGTCTGTTTAGGTTGTTTGTTTGATATTCTTCTGCACACAGATTATACAATAAAGGACGATAAGTTGTATATCCGATGCGGGATATTGTTTCATATGGTTTTGCCGATAAGCAGGATAACCGAAATATCCCATAAATCCACAATATTGTCATCTCCTGCATTATCTACTAAACGAATAGGACTTAGATATGGCCGCCGGAATTGGGTTTATATTTCACCGAAAAATCAGGATGATTTCATTTCTGAAATCAGATCAGTCAATTCTGAAATCATCATAAACTGAAAGGTACACTTAATATACATATTGGTATGTGTAGGTCTTAGTTGCCTGTGTAGGAGAGCTGTAACATAATTTAACACATAAAACTAAATAATTAGTTGCGATATTTATCATAATGACATATCTTTGCCATATCAACTAAATTATTAGTTTATGAAAGCAGGCAGGAAACGTCAGATGCTTACTGAAAAGGAAGCGATGATAATGAATATGCTTTGGGCTGAAGGTCCGATGTTTGTACGTGAGATGCTCACAGTCTATCCTGAGCCAAAACCTCATTTTAATACAGTGTCTACGACTGTCAGGATTCTAGAGGACAAAGGATATGTAGGCCATGAGGTTATAGGCGGTTCATACAGGTATTTTGCCATTGTGCATAAGAGCGATTTCCGGGAGCGTTCACTGGCCGATGTTATCAGGAATTATTTTGATAATTCCTATAAGAGTGCCGTATCGGCATTGGTCGAGGATGAGAAAATCACAGTGGAAGAGTTGCGCGAGATCATTGGTATCATTGAGTCAAAAAATAATGGAGGGTGATTGTTATGGGGTTGGTATTCGCGTATTCACTCTACTCGTCAATATTGTTGACCGGAATGTACCTTTGCTATAAATGGATTCTGTCCGGAGAGAATCAGCATTGTTTCAATCGGATGGTATTGTGGATGATATATATTGTGTCATTTTGTGCATGGCCTGTAGTTTCATTTGCTGGGCAGGTCTGTTCTAAAGACATGCAGGGCGATGTTGTAGTAGGAGACATGGATATAATGGCTGTTATTGACGCAGGCGTCACCGATTCATTTGGTTGGGCTGATATATTACTGGCTGTATATATTGTTGGTATGGCAGTTACCGGTATAGCGACTGTCATTGCGGCAGTTAGGTTGTCGCGTTTGGTGTCTGGAGGACGGAAGATGGATGTTGCTGGGTCTTCTTTTACGCTTGTAATTATTGACAACCAGCATGTTGCGCCGTTTAGTTGGTGTCGGTATGTAGTCATGGATAAGGTTGATTATGAGCAGTCTGGAGACTTGATTATGGAGCATGAGTTGCGGCATATCAAGGGACGCCACTGGATAGATATGATGATGGCGCAGCTGGTTGTTATATTCCAATGGTTCAATCCCGCTGCATGGCTAATGCGTGAGGAACTTAAGGCTGTCCATGAGTACCAGGCAGATGATGCAGTGGTGAAGTCTGGTTTTGATATGAGGAAATATCAGATGTTATTAATAAAAAAAGCTGTCGGCACGAGATTCCCGTCACTTGCCAACAGCTTGAATCACAGTAAACTTAAAAAACGTGTAACTATGATGTACAAATCAAAGACTTCGGCAGGACGGCGCATGCGCGCCCTTGCCATCGTGCCGGCAGTGGCCGCAGCACTTGTTGTGACAAAAATTCCAGTTGTCGCTTCTACACTATCTTCAGCTTTGTCTTCGACGCTGGAATTTACAGCAGACAAAGGTAGTGAAAAATCTCAGCAGAAACAAGGTATGACTGTATCAGTGACATCGTGTGCGACATCTGGTGATACCGAAGTGTTGACCACTAACGGTAAGATATCAAAAATAGTGTTCAATGGCAAGGAGTTCACGGAAGAAGAGGCCAGGGCCGCGGGGCTGGATATCGTAAATGTGAATGTTGGAGACTATGGAAACACAGTCACAAATCTTGGAAAAAACGGGATAGAGATTTTCATTGATGGTAAACGGGCTTCGATGGATAAACTAAATGAATTGGATGTCAATGCAATAGCCCAGATAAAAGTAGACCGTACCGGAGATACGTCTGAGGTAAATATTATGTTGAATAAAGATGGAAACACTGATTCGGGAGAGGCGTTGAAATCATGTGACCGTATGCCGAGTTTTCCTGGAGGGGATGCAGCAATGATGAGATTTGTTTATGATAACATCAGATATCCTAAAGATTCAGACGGCAATATGAAAGAGCCTGATGGTAAAGGATCTGTTGTTGTGCAATTTGAGATTTCAGACAAGGGTAAGGTAGGAAATGCAAAAGTTATCAGAAGTGCTGGGAAGGCATTTGATGAGGAGGCTTTGCGTATTGTAGGGATAATGCCCGATTTTATTCCAGGAGAACATAATGGTAAGGCCGTAAAAGTATCGTATACATTGCCCATTATGTTCCGTATGCATAAAAAATAAGTGAAAAAGTAATTAGACATAAAAAACCGGGAAGAGGCCATGTGCCAGTTCCCGGTTATATTTTTATTATCAGGTCAGCGTGCGGCAAATGTGGATGCATGTATCATATCGCTGTATGCCAGTACACCGTCATGTGAAAGTTCAACAAGTCGGTAACTGCCGTCAGGAGTTATAATATTCACGTGTGTGTCATCAACAAAAGTGAATATAGTGACAGTCTGGTCATCGACAGTTGCATTCCATGAATTATCGTCCTTATCATAGTCTAGGCGTACTTCAGAGCCATCGGTAAGGCTTGTGATGGTATATCCGGCTTCATCTGTCTTTACAAGGTATTTGCTGTCGTTACCCTCAATTATCTGTTCTCCATTTTCCGCTACAGGATTTTCCCCGCTCCAGAATTCAATGCTGTTTAGCACCAGCAGATCCGCAAGGCCGGATACTTCATATACAGGAAGAATCCAGAACGCAAAAAATACCAGTTCGTTTACGAATTTGGACCCTATGGTCTGATTCCATGACATCAGTTTGTTTGATAGCCGGAAACTGCCTATGCATGATGAAAACATCATTGATCCGGCCAGGGTCAGGGCAATAGCCATTCCTAGATACTTTTTCTTCATAATGTGTAGTCGTTTTTTATTGTTTAATATATTCCTCTATCATGAACTGATGTCCTTTTTGCATCTTTCGTATAGGGACATCACGTCCTTGACGTATCTGACAGTTTCTTTGCCGCGGAAATAGCCATATTTGCATACCGGATCATTGAAGAATTCAGGCTTAGCCTTCATGAGTAGGGCATCTTCTACATTTCCGCTCCATATTGCGGGATTCTTTCCGTATTTCTTTGCAAGTGATATGGCATCACGTATGTGCGCTATGCCGGAATTGTATGCGGCTATTACGAATTTTTGACGTTCCTCTTTGTCCGGGACATCTTTTGCGAAAGATTTGTCAAGAGCCTTAAGCACTTCGGCGGCTACCCTTATGTTGTCATCTGTGTTGGCAATCCTGTCTCCGGTCAACCCGAACGTAGCAGCAGTCCTGGGCATTAGCTGCATTACCCCACGTGCTCCAGCCCATGAAACGACTGTTGAATCAAAGCGGCTTTCGACATATCCTTGTGATGCAAGCAGACGCCAGTCGATGCCGCTGTTGTTGCCATGCTTGCGGAAAATATTGTCGAAAGGTGATATCCGCCCTTTACTTAGGTCGATGTTCATTGCAGATGGTGGCATGTGTTTGCTTAGCTCGAAGTACCTTTTAAGGAGAATGGCGTTCTCCTTTTTCGGTTCTTCCATTGCAAACCATGCATCAATAGAGTCTGCCAGCCATGGCTTTTTGGGCGAAACGCCCCATGATGCCCTTTGTGTGAAACTTACGGGTAGGGTGATGTCAAGATCAGGGTAGTATGTCTTGTTGATGCGGGCTATGTCGCTGTCGACAACTGTAAGCGGTATCTCCCCTTGTGACACCATCGCAATCAGGTCTTCTGTGATCAGAGTGTCACGGTCAACGGCATGTATGTTTATGCCTCCGCCGAGATTATCGTTTATGTTCTCCATGCGGTACTGGTATTTTGACCCTTTTTCCACATATACATCGCGGCCTATAAGTTGGGTGACATCAGTTATGCGTTCACTTGCCTTTCTGCGTGGCTGTACAAGCACTTGCGTGGTGTAGGTTTCTGTTCCACAGGGCAATACGCGTTCGCGGTATTCCGAGGTGACAGGGATTTCATAGGCCAGGAGGTCGACAATTCCAGAATCCAGCATGTCTATCATGGCATTGAGGCTTGTGGCTACTTTAAGGTCCAGTACGATCCCTTTTGCCTTTGCGAAATCATTGGCAAGGTTGTAGTCATAACCCATCTGCTCGTCTCGGAACAGGAAATATGATGTGGGGCTATACAGCGTGGCAACCCTCAGAGTGTCAGGCAATCGGTATATATTGGACGAATCCGTATCCGACTGGTGGGATGCGTTGCCTGTCCCGCATGACACAAAAGCCGTCATGACGTAAATGGCCGCCATAATGGCGGCCATTTTCAAGCCGTTTTTTAGGAGAGAGCCCAATTCTGTATAGTATTAATATTCAAAAGTCCCTTTGTCGGAAATTATAGTCAGGCGGTTTGTGTCGGCATTTTCGACACGTCCGATTATTTTTGCTTCAATTCCGAAGTCACCGGCAATATCTATTATATCTTGGGCATGTTTGGGCTTGAGGTATATTTCCATACGGTGGCCCATGTTGAAAACTTTGTACATCTCTTTCCAGTCTGTTCCGCTTTCCTGTGCAATAAGGTTGAACAGCGGGGGTATAGGGAAAAGGTTGTCCTTTATCACATGTTTATTTTCAACAAAATGCATGACTTTGGTCTGTGCGCCGCCAGAACAGTGCACCATTCCGTGTATGTCCTTGCGCATCTTGTCCAACACCGATTTTATTACGGGGGCATATGTGCGGGTGGGGGAGAGTACAAGCTTTCCGGCATCTATTGGTGAGCCCTCGACAGGGTCTGTAAGGCCTACAGAGCCGCAATATGCAAGATCTGATGGCACGGCGCTGTCGAAACTTTCAGGATATTTCTGTGCTATATATTTTGCAAATACATCGTGTCGTGCGCTGGTAAGCCCGTTGCTGCCCATGCCGCCGTTGTATCCTTTTTCATATGATGCCTTTCCATATGATGCAAGTCCGACAATTACATCCCCTCCTGCTATGTTCGCATTGTCGATCACATCCTGACGCCGCATCCGGCAAGTTACCGTGGAGTCTACTATGATTGTGCGTACCAGGTCGCCGACATCGGCAGTTTCCCCGCCGGTTGCATATACCCCTACGCCCATTTCCCGTAGTTCTGCAAGCAGTTCTTCTGTGCCGTTTATTATGGCGGAGATTACTTCACCGGGAATAAGCATCTTGTTTCTTCCTATTGTTGAAGACACTAATATGTTATCTGTAGCGCCGACACACAACAGGTCATCAATATTCATTATGAGAGCGTCCTGTGCTATCCCTTTCCATACACTGAGGTCTCCGGTCTCGCGCCAGTATGTATATGCCAATGAAGATTTGGTGCCAGCCCCATCAGCATGCATTATATTGCACCAGTCAGGATCGCCGCCAAGTATATCAGGTATTATTTTACAGAAAGCTTTTGGATACAGACCTTTATCTATATTGCGTATGGCTGCGTGGACATCTTCTTTTGAGGCGGAGACACCTCTTAGGTTATAGCGCTCAGGATTCATGGAAAAATTATTTGTTATTGTTGTTGCAAAATTAGGTATTTTTCCGTGAAAAACATAACAAAACGGGTATATATATAATTCATTCTTTACTTGTATATTCAATATTCTGGTAGTATGCCATCAATCTTGCGCGTATTTGTCATAATTTGATTATAAAAGCATATTTTGAAGCAAATTTGTATAAAATATGGCTATTTGTGTTCATTTTTGTGTAAAAACAACTATATTTGCGGTAGATATTAATTAATAAATGCACGATGAAACTACTATTTACATTATTATCAATCGGGGTGCTATCAGTATTGGCGGCACAAAAGATCAGTGCTGAGGGTAATAGCGAAGTGACAAGGCTCACGCTTGTATATTTGGACTCAACAGAAAAACATTTTAGTTTGCCGGATAAACCGGAAATCACGTTTGAGGATGCACGTATTCACATATTGTCGGGTACGGTTGATACATATGTTGATAGGTCTGAATTGTCACATTTTCATTTTACGAAATCAGGCTCCACGGTATCTGCCATTGATGATGTTTGGGCTTGTAAGGACTTCTCGTTTTCTTTCGATGGAAATATCGTGGAAATCAGAGGCCCTGAATTCAATGGATTTAAAGTTCTGGATGTCAAAGGGCAAATCCAAATGATTGTTGATGCTGTCGATGGAGTCGCTACAGCCAACCTTTGTGGCTTGTCGTCAGGTGTCTATATTGTAGTTGTGCCAGGGGAGGCTTCTATTAAGGTCTTGAAAAATTAACCAAATATTTATTATGAGAAAAATTACTCTAATTATCACATTGTTATTTGCTGTTTCGGTAGCTGGAACAGCTGTGGCATCACCATTTGCCAAGGTGAAATCCTGTGCTGGCAAAACTATGGCAGAACAAGTGTCACGTGCAAGCAATACTGTGCAGTTGATAAAGCATGTCGGCGGATTCTACGATCCATCGGCTGGCGCGTCCGCTGATTATTATTTTATGTTGTCCGATAAGGAAAGTGCCACATATAATGCACAGAACGGTATCAGTTTAAAAGACGGTTTGGTTCTGTTCCTGGATCTTTGGGCCGGGCATTCAACGCCAATATCATTGCCGGATGGGGTATATACGGCATCCGAAGGGAATGGGGATATGACATATGATCCCAATTATACATATCTGGCCTATTATGGCAACAGCGGAAAACAGGAGAAAAATGCATTCTTTTCATCTCCAATAACCGTATCAAGTGACGGGTCCGGGAACTATACCGTTACCGCTGAAACAGTCTGGGACGGCGTTGCAACGACAATTACATACCATGGGCGGCTTCCTTTTGAAGATACGAGTGAACAACCGTCTGTATACAATCAGATTAATGAGAACCTAAATCTTTCAATGAACGGAGCTTTGGCATTTTATGATGGTAATCTTTATCAGAGCAATACCGGGGCTATGTATATAAATCTGTATGACCATGCATTCAACAGCGAGACTGGCGGTATGACAGAGGAGGGATTTAGCTTGGCTTTGATGGTATTCAATAAACTGTTCTCAGATCCATCTGAGGCAATGGTACTGCCCGGTACTTATACTATGGCCCGTAATTTTAACAGGGATACATGGTATCCTGGAATTGAAGTTGACTATATGGGTGTAACTGTAATTCTGGGTAGCTATGCAAAAGAAATGAATCAGACAAAATATAATGACGGTTTCGGGTATTCCTACCTGGAATACGGAACGGTTGATATTGAGGATGCCGGTGATGGGAAAATGAGGATTACCGTAGATGCCGTTACTACGCACGGACATACAGTCAAAGCTGTGTTTGAAGGTGAAATACCTGTGATAGACAAGTCTGATCCAAATGATAAGCCATCTTCCATATCTACACTGGAAGATGATGTAAAACTTGATCTTGAAAAAATAAAGACTGCACATATATGGAACGATGGCATACGGAATGGATGCCAGGCCTTTATTGTCGACATAGGTTCTCCGTCAGGAAGGGATTCTGAATTGGATGACGGTGGCGATATCATACGTCTTGAATTCCTTTTGGAAGAGGGGGAGAAGTATCTAAAAGAAGGTACATATACTGTTATGGATACCAAACATGAATATTCATATGCACCATTCAAGATGATGAAAGGGTACTTCAATACCAACGACCTTACGGGTACGCGATATATGCATTTTGAGGAGGGCCGTTATTATATAATGGATCATTATGCACCTGTCGAGTCTGGTTCTGTGGGCGTGACATGCAATCCGGACGGTACGTATCGGTTTGACATTGCCTTGATGTGCGATGCTAATTTCCATATTGACGGTACTTGGAGCGGTCCGGTGGAGCTAATGTATAATCCGGAAAATATCACGTCTGGAATCGATGGTATAGAATCGGATTCACTCAGATTGGAGATCGTATATTTGGATAAGGACACATTAGAGCTTATAGGGGCTCCAGATAATGCGGCCGTCTCTATGTACACGGTTTCGGGAAGTCCTGTACAATTTAAGTTGGAACATGGAATTGTCGATATATCAAATCTGGCTGCAGGTATCTATATCATGAATGTAAATGGAAAATCAATTAAAGTGGTAAAGAGATGAAAAAATCAAATATAATATCCGTGTTGATGGCCATGTCCATCCTTAACCTTAATGCGGCTGAAGAAGAATTTATGGTCGTGTCGTTAAAGGACGGCTCCAAAGTGGAATACAATGTAAAAGATGTTTCCAGGATTGCATTCGATATAAGGGATGTTGCGGTGGCTTTCTCGATTAAATCTTCGGATGGAGAGACGGTTAGTTATCCGTCCATCCCAGTATTATTCAGGGAAAGCCCTACCGAGACTGGAGGATATACCGGCTTTGGTTTTGGGACGGTTCATTCGGACACACCGGAAGGTCTGGCATCTGGCGAATATGGTCTATATTTAACATTATCTGCGTCAAAGCTGTATACATCGGATCTGGACCTTGCCAATGAACGTAACAGTTATTCACTTCAGTTAGTGAAATACACAGAAGGTGGCTCCGAATATATATTGGACAATGTATCAGAAGGTACTCTGACAACGGCCATTGACCGTAAGAGCGGCAATGTGACGTTGAAAATTGATGCCTTATTTGATGATGGCACTGAAGTGTCCGCCGATTATAAAGGTGCAGTAAAGTCTGTTGAGACCCTTTCTGGCATGATTCCAGGCATAGTTTATGGAAATGAATTCTTTTACTATGATTTGAATGGCAATCAGTCAATACATGCAAATGTTGAAAGTGTAGACCATACATATTCATCATATTCCAAAAAACATACATTCTATTTCTATACCGATTCACAAAAAGTATATGATGATATAAAGCTTGTCATAGAAGAGGATCTCATTAATGCCGGGACTTTGAATCTGTCCGAGACAAAAGGATGGTCTTTCCAATATGGCGTGATACAATTGTATGGGAATGATCCTTCAGATCCATCCGCACAGTATAAAAATTGTGCAGATAACGGTACTATGAAAGTGGCTCTGAATGATGACGGTACATACGAACTTTTTATAGAAGTACAAAACTATTATAATAATTATATGGGTACCCATCTTGGGACTCCGGAAAAGATTATCCTAAACTATGTTGGCGCTGTTGAATAGATTTATGAATAAGCGAAATTTAATAATAGCATGCTTTTTGGTGGCAGTTTCTGGGGTATATGCCCAGAAACTCTCACCAAATGCGGAAGCGCTTCTTATGCACCGTCCGGGAGCTCCGGCGTTTACCATAAAGGCTGACGGTGATACTTTGGCCGTCAAACAGGTAAAAGTTTTCATTGAGTTGGATGACATAGGTGTATTGGAACAAATAGAACGCCTTGGTGGTAAGGTGTATACGGATTTCGGTAATTGTGTGACGGCATCAGTTCCGGTTGCATCGTTGCGCGATATAAGTGAACTGGAAGGCATAAAGTTTATAGAAATGGGCTCTCCTGTAAATTTGCTTATGGATAAAGCCCGTGTTGCCACAGGTGTTGACATCGTGCACTTAAATTCCAATAAAGATCTGCCGAACCCATATACAGGCAAAGGCGTGGTCATTGGTATAATTGATACCGGCATGGAATACGGACACCTTGATTTTTATACCTCTGATGGTAAGGAATGTAGGCTTAAACGGGTCTGGAATCAAAATGGTATTGGGCGTGCACCGGCAGATTTCAGATATGGCGTGGAATACACTACGACAGAAGAGATTTTGTCGGCCAGGGTAGATACCGAAGGGGAGTATCATGGTAGCCATGTGGCAGGTATTGCCACAGGTGCGGACAAGAAGTCTGGCTACCACGGTGTAGCTCCTGATGCCGATATCGTATTTGTGAGCTTTGGCCAGAATTCTGTTGACATACCAAACGCGGTAAAGTACATTTTCGACTATGCTGAAAGCGTAGGAAAGCCATGTGTGATAAATATGAGTCTGGGTTCACATATGGGCCCGCACGACGGGACTTCGACAATAGACAGGTTCTTTGATTCTGTAGTTGGGCCTGGACGTATACTTGTCGGTGCTGCCGGAAATGAAGGTGGAAAGAGGCTGCATGTCCATAAGACGTTCACAGAAGACGACAAAACGTTAAAGACAATATTGGGGTTTGCCTCATCTACCAATAAGAACACGCTGGTCGACATATGGGGCTCATCAGGGTCTGAATTTACGGTAAAAATGGTTATTGTCGATACTTTCAAGGGCAAGACGGTTGCTGAGAGCGAAGAGGTGTCATCAACGGGCAACAAAAGCATATATGAATATTTTTATCCGGACGAAACGGGTGTAGACTGTACCGTAAAGATAGTTCCAGTCGAGAATCCTGTAAACGGTGCTCCTAATATATATGTTGAAGCATATGTATCAGGGCTTGCATCCAACCGTTCAATAGGTATTGTTGTAAATGGTGAGGCTGGCTCTGATGTGCATATGTGGAACGCGACACAGAACGATTTCGTCAATGGCGGCTTGCGCGGATGGACAGCCGGGGTGTTGGATGGTTCTGTAGGTGAGATAGGTGGTACATCCCAATCTGTAATATCGACAGGGTCATATAACACGCGTTTCAATTTCCCTCTGTATATGAGAGAGCCAGGGTCGTTATATATGGTGTCTGGCTATGGTGAAAAAGAGTTGCCTATAGGGGCTATTTCCTCATTTTCAAGCTATGGCCCGACTGCTGATGGCCGTACAAAGCCAGATGTACTTGCACCTGGCGCCTTAGTGGTATCGGCGGTTAACAAATATGCTTTGTCTGATGCGTTGGCAAATCTCGTACAGCGTACATATAGCGAATCCGGTAATGCCTATTATTATGATATAAACATAGGCACATCGATGGCCTCTCCAGTTGTAACAGGGACGGTTGCATTATGGTTGCAGGCCAATCCGGACCTCACTCCGGACGATATCCGGGATGTGATAAAGTCCACATCTGTTTCTGACAGCAATACTGGCAGTGTGCCTAATAACCGTGCGGGATATGGCCGATTGGATGCATATGCCGGATTGAAGCACATCCTTACCAAATCGGGTGTCGATGGTATAGGTTCTGGCCAAGGTTCTGTTGATGCTTGGGTTGAACGAGGCTCGCGTAACATATGCATTTCTTTGCCGGCATCTGTATGCGGTGGGGAAGATGTGGAGGTTTACACTGTTACCGGTGCAAGGGTAGGCATATATCATGTCGGTTCTTCATTTGGCAACATAGACGCTTCTTCATGGGCATCCGGTGTATATGTGTTAAGATTCCTGTCAGATGGTTCATCTGTCAAGGTGGTACTGTGAG
The DNA here is from genome assembly GCA_009775535.1 of Muribaculaceae bacterium. Taxonomy (GTDB): domain Bacteria; phylum Bacteroidota; class Bacteroidia; order Bacteroidales; family Muribaculaceae; genus CAG-873. The sequence continues at coordinate 3,776 of VSPW01000025.1, read as the reverse complement.
ATGCATGGGCTGATTCTTTGACAAAAATTAGCCGATTGGCACGGGACAAATGGACGTCATCCATTTGTCCCGTATTGTTATATGTAAAAATTAAGAATGTTTAGAATCATTAATCGGCGTATAATTGTTAAATTTGCAGCCGTAAAGATATAATGGAATTTTTGAATTTATTACGTTCTTATGGATCCCTTTGAGCCCACCCCTACACGAGACGGACATACTCCACAGTCACGTAAACCGTCTACAATACATGGTCATTCCGGTAATATGGATTCAAGTCCCGGAAATTCTGGCAATGATGGCGTAAAGTCGCGTAAAAAAATGTGGCTCGTCGGAGGCATTGTGATAGGGGTCATTATATTGGCAATTGCAGCCATCCTTATAAAGATGGTGGTCGATAATGTGAATGAAGCCGACCGTAAGCAGCAGGAAATAGAGCAGTTAAGGCTGGCCAATGAGCAGCTTTCACTGCAGAACGAGTATACAGCCCTTGACAATGAATTCCAAGGCTACGAGAACCAGATGCGGGCCATTACGGATGATTCCGTAAAACGTCAGCTTACGGAGAAATATAATGCCGCAAAGTTGCGTGTCGAGCAGTTGCTCAGTGAATTGAACAATGAAAAGGCAAAGAGCGCGGCTCAGATTAAGCAGTTAAAGGACGAGATTGACACTCTCCGTGGCATATTGCGCCATTATGTGGAAGAAATTGATCGGCTTAACAAGGAAAATGCCGCCCTCCGGGATGAAAATAATCAGGTAAAGGAGGAGAATGCACGGTTGTCGTCGCAGGTTAGGGAGACGGCTGAACAGAATGAGCACCTGTCTGAACGGATGTCGCTTGCCGAAAAGCTGAATGTGACTGGCGTTAGCCTTACCGCACTCAATTCTAAGGGAAAGGTCGAGAAAAAGGTTAAAAAGGCAAGGCAATTGCGGGTGGTATTTACAATCCCACAGAATAATTCCACGCCGGTAGGGGAGAAAACGATCTACCTGCGTATTACCTCTCCGGCCGGAAATTTGCTGGGAGGAGATGGCACGTTCCCGTTTGAGGGTACAGAAGTGCCATTTACTGCACGTAAAGTCATAGAATATGCTGGCGAAGAGCTTAGCGGCGTCACAATCTACTGGGATGTCAATACGGCCCTTGATGCCGGAGAATATACGGTAGAGCTTTTTGCTGACAACTACCGCTTGGCTTCGCGTTCATTTACACTTAAATAATATAAAAGGTATAGTCTTGGATATAGCTTCAGTATGGGATGCAATATATATGTCGGTGAACTCAATTGAGGTCAATACCGTCGGCTCTATATATAAGCTCGTGTTAAGTCTTTTGCTTGGCGCTGTGATTGGATATGAACGCAAACGTAAAGGGCAGACAGCTGGAGTGAGGACATTCTCGCTGATTGCTATGGGCGCCACATTGGCGATGCTGCTGTCCATTTATGTCCCTCAGGAATATATGGGACTGAAAAACGGTGACCCCGGGCGTATTGCCGCGCAGGTTGTCACGGGTATCGGTTTCCTTGGGGCTGGTGCGATCATACAGATGAAGGGTTCTGTACGCGGGCTCACCACCGCTGCTGGCATATGGATGGTCGCGGCGTTAGGTATGGCAATCGGGGTAGGGCTTTATGTCCTTTCCATCGTGGCCACGCTGCTGATCTTGTTTATACTTCTTTATCTTGAACGGATAGAGCGTAAGTTGTCCATCGGATCGGAAGCTCGGATAATAAGGGCTACAATATCGGATATTGTTGAGGATATAGCCCCTTACCGCACTGAACTTAGGCGGCATCACGTGTCCCTGACAAATTTTTATCTGGATTATGACTATACAGCCGGGAGTACACGCCTTAGCATGGTGGTCCTGGCAAAAGAGCCGGTGGATTATATAAAATTGTTCAAGCAGTTGCATGATATATATCCTACCACATCGCTAACAGTCGCAACCCAATTATAGATGGAAATCGAAGGATTGATCACAGACCTTGCGTTCCTGCTCCTGCTAGGGGCTGTCGTCACAATCATTTTCAAGTGGATAAGGCAGCCGGTGGTGCTCGGTTACATAGTGGCAGGATTTCTTGCCAGTCCGCATTTTGAATACCTTCCGTCCGTAACGACAGAAAGCAACATTGAATTCTGGGCGCAGATAGGTATAGTTGTACTACTGTTTTCTCTGGGACTCGAATTCAGTTTCAAGAAACTGTTGAATGTAGGTGGGTCGGCAGCAGTTACATCGCTGATAATAGTTGCAGGAATGATGTGTTGCGGTTTCGCCATAGGCACATTATTGGGCTTTTCACGTATAAACAGCCTTTTCCTTGGTGGCATGATGTCGATGTCGTCTACCACAATAATAATAAAGGCACTTACCGACTTGGGGATGAGGCAGCGTAAATTCGCCTCAATCGTCTTTGCCGTACTTATAGTCGAGGATTTGTTTGCAGTGTTGATGATGGTTATACTTTCGTCAATTGCGATAAACGACAGTGTCGAAGGGGGGGAGCTGCTGTTCTCTATAGCAAAACTTGTGTTTTTCCTCATCATTTGGTTCCTTGTCGGTGTATACCTTATACCATCCATCCTGAATGCATGCCGCAGGTTCATAAATGCAGAATCGCTGCTGGTGATTTCTATGGGCCTTTGCCTTGGTATGGCAGTGTTTTCTGTCGCATGTGGATTTTCATTGGCGCTAGGGGCATTTGTGATGGGGTCGATTCTGGCTGGAACTAGCTATGCCGAGCGTATTGAGCAGGTGACATCACCGGTAAAGGATCTTTTTGGTGCTGTGTTTTTCATATCCGTCGGAATGATGGTGCAGCCTGGCATAATAGTGCAATACTGGTGGCCCATACTTGTGCTGTCCGTAGTTGTAATTGGTGGGATGATATTTTTCGGTACTGCAGGTATGCTTATCACAGGACAGCCTTTGAAGATAGCGATAGAATCCGGATTCTGCCTGACCCAGATTGGTGAATTTGCCTTTATCATAGCATCGTTGGGCATGTCGTTGGGAGTGCTTAATGCCGAAATTTACCCGATTGTTGTCGCCGTATCCGTAATAACGACATTTACTACGCCATATTTTATAAAGATGTCAGCGTCTGCATATCGTTTTGCAGAACGGATTTTGCCTGGGCGGTTACATTTTCTGATTGACCGTTATTCAAAGGAGGCCGAGACACAGGCGTCCAACACCAATGGATGGGGCATGGTTATGCGCCGTTACGTATGGCGAACGTTGTTGTATTCGTGTGTTCTGATAGCCATTTCCCTTGTTGCCCGTATGTACCTTTCTCCATGGCTTGCACAGATATTCCCATCATGGGCACGCCTTATAGTCACAGTTGTCACGCTTTTGGCAATGGGGCCGTTCCTGTTGGCGTTGATGTCTCCGACATCACGTCCACAATCCCATTATCCTGTCGGTAAGAAGGTGCTGGGTGTTGAGATTCCTCTGGTGGTCATGTGGCTTTTCCGGGTGGTGGTGGCTATGGTATTTGTGATAAATGTGATAAGTGCGGAATATTCTATGGCCATAGGCGTATCGGTTGGTGTTGCGGTCGTATTCCTGCTAGTCCTGTTGCTTTCCCGGAAGACGCGTGCAAGGCTGGGGCATATTGAGTCTAAATTCTTCAACAACTTGAATGAACGCGAACTGCGGCGTTCTGGAAGGAACAACAGTGTTGTCAGCGACCTCCACTTGGGACATATGGAAGTCGGATATTCGTGTCCTTTTGTAGGTGAGCGCCTCAAGAACTCTGGCTTGC
>VSPW01000249.1 GCA_009775535.1 Muribaculaceae bacterium | reverse complement strand
GTACTAGTGCTGACTCAAAAGAAATGGCAAAATATCTTTTGGACTATTCACCTATACATAATATAAAAAACGATGGCACAAAATATCCGGCAATCATGGTCACCACTGCTGATCATGACGACCGCGTAGTCCCGGCACATTCATTCAAATACGCGGCTACACTCCAAGCTTCAAATACTGGGGACGCACCTAAACTGATACGCATTGACTCCAAGGCCGGACATGGCGCAGGAAAACCGATATCCAAAGTGATTGATGAATATGCCGACATTTATTCTTTCATTTTCTATAATCTTGGCGTCACACCAAATGCATCAATAGAAAAAGCAACAGCTGAATGACAATAAGAAAAGCAATATTAACATTCACACTTTCAACGTCAGTGACAATGCTGCTCCAATGCTGCTTCACTGGCGTTGAAAGCACTCCACGGATTACAGACAATGATGTAACTCGGCAAAAAATTATCGTCTCCCCTGAAATGAAATTCATGGATGATGTTGCATCACAACCATTTGGAGAATGGTCTGACGGCAAAGAATTTTATGTCACCGATGATAAAATTGGTATTGTGTTGATCCAACCGGATCAGTCCATTAAAATTAGCACTGGGGACACAATACATTACCTACATAGCCGCAATGCAAAGACTATCACAGGGGAAAGTGCGACAGACCTTATTTTTGCCCGTAAAGGCAGTCCAATTGAATTTAGCTACCGTATTCCATTCCCCATAGAAGCCCTTTCTACAAAGCCCGTATCTATACCTTTTACGGTAGAATCTTCAATAATAGACAGCGTACGGCAACTCATGACAGGAAATACATACTATGTCATTACTCCGATATGGTATTCCATTGATGGCCATGCCATCACAGGCCGACGTTTCATTCCTGTAAAAATTACAGACGTAAGACCGGGAAACCACATATACCCAGTGAAAATTGTTTTTACTGATGATACTGATTCAGAAGCATGTGTTTTAATGTCCATCGGAAACGAAAACTTGTCTACTAGAGGCTTTCCCGATCTGTTCGCATTTGACAATCCCAGAAACCGATATCCATCAATTACAGATATCAATTGGGAGCGTATAATCAGATCTGAAATAGCCCTAGAGATGACACGTGATGAATGTAGGTTGGCACTTGGCGCTCCCAAGGAAATAGACCGACATCCTTCACCCGGAGGATTATTAGAGATATGGAATTCCGATGATGGCCAATATCTTGTATTTCTTGATGGGATACTGACACGCTACCGACAATAATATCCAATCTATAATATATGAAAATTAGATTTTTAGGCACAGGCACTTCCACAGGTATACCCCAAATCGGTTGCGACTGTAAAGTCTGCCGGTCAACAGATCCTCGTGATTGCCGTACGCGGTCTTCCATACTTGTATCCACCAATGGTCTCACATTCCTGATAGATTGCGGACCGGATTTCCGGACACAGATTCTGGACTGCGACAGCCCACATATAGATGCACTATTGATTACACATAGCCACTATGATCATGTCGGCGGTATGGATGACCTTAGGCCATACTGCGATGGGGCACAGTTTCCTGTATACTGCAAACAAGATGTGGCAAATGACCTATATTCACGCCTGCCATATTGTTTTTCTAACCATCTATATCCGGGAGTGCCTACATTCAATATGAACATAATCCATGAAAAGGAATATTTTTATATAGGCGATGTAAAAGTTACGCCAATTCCTGTCATGCACTTTAAGTTGCCGATATTAGGATACCGTATTGGCAATTTTGCATATATAACCGACTGTAAGACGATATCAGATGAATCGGTAAAACTCCTCATGGGAATCGATACTCTGGTAATAAATGCCCTTAGAAAAACTCCTCATATTTCACATATGGCGCTCAATGATGCAATATCCCTCATTAAAGATATCGCTCCACGCCAGGCATACCTCACGCATCTGAGTCACGATATGGGATTACACGCTGATACAGAGAAAGAATTGCCTCATAATATAAAAATAGCCACCGATGGTCTTGTGGTGGCTATTAC
>VSPW01000248.1 GCA_009775535.1 Muribaculaceae bacterium | reverse complement strand
TCGACTGGCGGACACCCATACCCACAAACATATACGTATATCCGCGTGGTATGGAAAAACAAGGCAACACGCTCCCAGGATCAGTCACTTGGAAATCGCGCTACGGCGCAGTATATGCCGTCAGCTACGATGGAGGCGTCACCGAAGGCATGAACGAGAAGGGGTTGGTGGTTAACGGCCTGTTCTGCGTCGGCTCGGTATACGAAAACGACAGCACCAAAGGACGTGCCCCAATGTCGCTGGCAATGTTCCCCGCATGGATTCTCGACATGAACGCCACCACGCCAGAAGTAGTGGAGCTTATGAGGAAACACGATTTCAACCTCACAGGAGCGCAGTTCGATGGCGGCACTACATCCGCGCTACATTGGGCAGTGACCGACGCCCAGGGACGCAGCGCCATTATCGAATTTGACAAAGGGCACATCAACGTATACGAAGGCCAGGACATGGCCGTCCTCACCAACGACCCGCCTTACCCGCAGATGACAGCAATCAACGATTATTGGAAAAAAGTCGGTGGTATTAACATGCTGCCTGGTACGGTACGAAGCGCCGACCGGTTTGTAAGGGCCGACTTTTTGATACGTCATGTCGAAAAGACCGCCGATGCCGACCTGGGCTTCTCCATCACACGCTCCGTATTGGCAAACGTGTCAGTGCCATACACATATACAGTCGAAAGTGAGAAAAACGAGTCATCCACACAATGGCGCTCTTTTTCAAATATCCGTGATCTCCGCTACTACTTCGATGTGGTCACCAACAACGGGGTATTCTACATCGACCTAGGCAAGTGCGACCTCAGGCCCGGCGCACCGGTTATGAAACTGGACGTAAGCCGCTCCGGAAGCTATATAGGAGAGGTCAACCGCCATATGTTCAAGACAAAACCCTTTTCCCCGATGTATTAGGCAGCCGTATTCACAGACGGCATGGAATGATTAAATGATGGCAGGCATGACGCGCACACTGGCGTGTCATGCCTTTGCCGTATCCCTCAGTCAAGCCTGTCAAGCCACGACACTATCGCATCGATTGTCTCGTCCGATATGTCCCCCTGCAGCGTGGCATACTCCTGCATAAGCCCCGTCACACACTTCTGGAACATATGGTTGTGCCCCTCCAGCTCCACCGTTGTTGCCTTGGGGTTCAGCTCCCTGATGGTCTCAAGGTTTCCAGGGAGCACCTGCAGGTCCTTGCTTCCGTTCAATGCCAGCCAGGGCACGGCCACACGCCGTATATCATCCTCCGGATTATATCGCACCATCGCCCTGTACCATGGCGATGTCATCAAAGCCGCCGCATTTCCTATCTGCTCCTTCACTTGTGGGATGGTAGCCCCCTCGCCGTACTCGCGGCCTATCTCAAGCGCCAGCTGTGCATTGGCCATATATCCCGGCATGTCCGACTTCACTATGTCAAGCAGCCTTCGTTGCGAGGCCTCGTTGTCCCATCTGCCCGTCATGGCGGTCGCTATGGCCCTTGCCTGGCTCATTATTATTGAATCTCCTGACCACGCCGGCCCGGCCAAGGTTACTATAAAACGGCACAGGCCGTTCGTCACTGCGGTCTTGACGGCCACAGTGCCGCCCTCGCTGTGCCCCAGCACACCCACCGGTACACTGCCGCCAAGACAGGAATCCAGATAGCACACGGCAGCCGATATGTCAGTCACGAAATCATCAGTGGTCGACTTTGAGAAATCCCCTCCGCTTCCACCTATGCCGCGGTCATCCATTCTCAGTACGGCATACCCCTTGGATGAAAGCCCCTCGGCTATCGTGCGGAAAGGCCGGTGCCCCATTATCGTCTCATCCCTGTCCTGCTGACCGCTGCCCGAGGCAAGCACTATGGCCGCCCGGGGCTTTCCGCTTGCCGGATATGAAAGAGTCCCGGCCAGGCATATACCGTCCCTTTTGTTGAACACCGTTACATCCCTTTCCTCAGTATTCCCGTCGGCCATGCACACATTTGCACACGCCAAAACAATGATTGCAGCCAGTAAATAAGATAAACGCGACATAATTCAGCAGATTTAAGACATTAATAG
>VSPW01000247.1 GCA_009775535.1 Muribaculaceae bacterium | reverse complement strand
GTATTTTGCGACATTTAGATGAAATATCTGAATATTAATTTAATAATTAACAATTCAGCGTCCCGGAATGCTGTTGCCTCCGGGACGCTGAATATTTTATAATATGTTATATTACAATCTATTCAGTCAGCCCGGAATATCGTCGTGAATATCGTAACATCTGAGTAGGGTAGTCCTCGGTGTAATCAATCTTAATATCAATTATTTCGCCATTGGCATTCATTATAGGTCTATATACAGGGTTTACAAAGCCTTTATATGGGGCAATGTCGAGTTTTGAATATCTGTCCAGTACTTCTTTATGTAATTTTGGATCTACTTTAACTGCATATTTTTCTACCATGTCACGTCCGGCTTCATAGTCTCCTTCGCTTTTTATGCGCTGTATCTCTTTTAGGAGTTCCCCAAAAAGTTCTCTAAGACGCTTGTAGTCATTGATTTTAATGTAAGTTTTACCTTTTTTCTTTACAATTTCTATAACTTTGTGTGGCTTGCCTTTTTCCAAAGCCCACTCAGCAATAAGTTTACGGTTGCGCATATGAGCTTCCTCTACGTCTTTTCCTGGCTCGATGCGCATTAGTTGCGTCATCAGGCCGTTAAGTATATACTTATAGTATTCAGCTTTATAGGCATCAGGATTATCTAGAAGTCCTAATTCAACTAATTTTGGGTCTGCCAGATAATATAGAGCAAAAAGGTCGGCACGAGTCTCTTCCAATGTGGATCCATGAGCCTTGAGTGCATCAGGGTCAACACCCGGAAGTATTTTACCGGAGCCATGCCCAAGACACTCATGCAGGTCTGTATGAAGGTTGTCGGTTATAAATAGGTATTTCTCCATTAAATCACGAGTCGGGGCATCAATGACGAATTCTTCGTTGAAACCATTGCCATGACTGGCCTCATCATATGCCATTGTGATGTTTTCAAGTGTAACTGATTTTGAGCCATGTGTTGCTCGTATCCAATTGGCATTAGGGAGATTAATGCCAATTGGTGTGGCTGGATACGCATCACCGGCAAGTATTGCTGCAGTTATTACTTTAGCAGATACACCCTTTACTTTTTCCTTGCGAAAACGTGGATCTACTGGTGAATTGTCTTCAAACCATTGCGCATTCTGGCTTATGATTTCTGTTCTGTGGCTGGCCTCATTATTCTTGAAATTTACAATAGATTCCCATGCACCAGTCATTCCAAGAGGATCGCCATAGCTTTCAATGAATCCGTTTATGAAATCTACTTGAGAGGCGGTATCTTCGGTCCATTTTATTGAATATTCATCGAAGATAGATAGATCTCCAGTTATGTAATAGTCAACTAATGTACGTATTACATCACGCTGGGCATCATTTTCTGCATATTGTGCTGCCATCGTGAGGTTTTCTATGATTTTAGCGATGGCTGAAGAGTATAACCCATTTAGTTTATACGGCAATTCCACTATATTACCATCAATTTTGGAAACTTTGGTATTCAGACCGTATGATATAGGTGTCAGATTTGTTGTGTCTTTTTTATTATTGTAGTATTCTTCAACTTCTGCTTGCGTTACACCTTCATATAGATTGTTTGCAGATGTAATTATAAGGTCCTGTCCCTCAGTTTGATTGACTCGTTTAGACAGAGTTTGGGGATTAAAAATCACATCCAACAAAATTTCGATATCGTCGTGCTTATTGTTGCCAGGAAGCTGCTTTATCTGGTTCATTAGGAATTCACGGGAAAATCCAGGCGTGAATTTATCCATTGAATAATGGTGATGTATACCGTTGCCAAACCATATTTGCTTAAGATATTTCTCAAGGTGTTTGTATTCAGTATCAGATTTTTCGCCTGAATAATTTGAATATACATCCTCAATAAGATTTCGTATTGCCAGATTGTATTTCCCATTCTGATCCCATAATATATCCCTTCCCCAAATAGCAGCTTCGGTAAGATAATAGATCAACTTTTTTTGATTTATGGTCAAATCTTCAAATCCGGGTACACGGTAGCGCAGGACTTCAATGTCCGCGAAACGGTCGGTTACATATTGAAATGAATCATTATCAGAATTAATG
>VSPW01000246.1 GCA_009775535.1 Muribaculaceae bacterium | reverse complement strand
TTTCTTTGGTGAAATTATCATTATAAAGACACTCTCCCGTTGGCAGGACGTCGGCAATGGAAAAACTACGGAACTCTTGATAAAAAGGAACGGTGAAACTATCCCGGAAGGATACAATGGCCAGGTGTTGGATATCAATGCGGTAAATGGAAAAATAAAGGTCGTGGCGATGTCATCGTCACATATCGCCATGCTTGATGCCATCGGTAGGATAAGCAATACAGTAGGTGTTTCCGGAATGGGATTCATATCAAACCCATACATAAGATCACACAGCGATGCCATTGGCGATGTAGGCTATGACGGAAATATCGACTATGAGCTTCTGCTTTCATTGTCACCCGACCTTGTACTGCTATATGGCGTAGACGGGGCTAACATAATGGAAAAAAAGCTGAAAGAGCTAGGCATACCGTTCATGTATGTTGGTGACTATCTTGAAGATTCGCCATTAGGCAAAGCAGAATGGATGGTAGCTGTGGCTGAAGCTACCGGCGGAATGGATGATGGCATTGATAGATTCACTTCCATTCCGGATAGGTATAACGCCATAAAGGAACGGGTCGACAACTCGGAGGAGGAGCGGCCAACCATCATGATAAACACACCATATGGCGATTCTTGGGTTATGGCCTCCCAAAACAGCTATGTAGCCACCCTTATCGCTGACGCCGGAGGACATTACATTTACGGTAATGGACAGGACTCCAACCGCTCTGTCCCTATCGACATTGAAGAAGCCTACATGCTGGCATCCGGGTCAAACATATGGATAAATACCGGGACAATAGCCAGCATGGAAGGCCTAAGGCAGGTATGCCCCAAATTTATGGACACCCCGCCGGTAAAATCCGGACAGGTGTATAACACCACCTTGCGGACAACTGATGGCGGAGGGAACGATTATTGGGAATCAGGAATTGTGAACCCCGATCTCGTATTGGCCGACATGGTTAAGATATTCCATCCCTCATTAGCATACGACATAGAATTCACCTACTACAAAAGACTTGAATAGATGTACCGCCGTGGGAAAATAATAATCCTGATACTCATCGTCTTGACATCCGCGCTGTTCATCTTGGATATTTCAGTGGGAGCTGTCGACATACCACTGCACGATGTTATGGCTGCATTCACCGGAAGCGACTGCCCCCCGGTAACAGTGAAAATCGTAATGGAAATACGCCTGGTAAAGGCCCTTACAGCCATTGCCGCAGGTGCAGCCCTGGCTGTAAGCGGACTGCAGATGCAAACCCTGTTCCGCAATCCGCTCGCAGGCCCGTATGTGCTCGGTATCAGTTCTGGAGCCAGCCTTGGTGTTGCCTTATTCATACTAGGCGCACCATTGCTCGGTGCATCCGCTATCATGCAGTCCGTCGGCATAACAGGCTCGGCATGGATAGGTTCTGCCTTAATATTGGTAGAATTTACATAATTTGGCCACCTATGAAAGACATAATGGTTATACTTATCCTAGGCATGATGTTCTCTTCCGGAGTAGGTGCGGTAGTGCAGATATTGCAGTACCTGAGCCGCGATGAGGCCCTAAAATCTTTCGTGATATGGACAATGGGGTCGCTGGGGGATGTCACTTCAGAGCAGCTATGGATACTGCTTCCTGCTGTCATAGGCGGCCTTGCCCTTGCCGTATCCTCCATTAAACCCCTTAACATGCTCTTGGCCGGAGAGGAATACGCAAGGTCGATGGGAATGAACCCACGCCGCAGCAGGGCACTGATATTCACATCCACCACCCTTTTGGCCGGCACGGTCACAGCATTCTGTGGCCCGGTAGGTTTTATCGGGCTGGCCATTCCGCATGTGTGCCGCGCCATATTTGAGAATGCCGACCACCGTACACTTATACCAGGCAACATCCTAGCCGGGGCAGCCGTAATGCTGGCATGCGATATAATATCAAAAGCGCTTATCCTTCCTATAAACGCCATTACCGCGCTAATCGGCATCCCGGTAGTCATATGGGTGGTGATACGCAACAAATCCATGACTGTATGATAAGTATACGTAATCTGACCACAGGCTTCGGCAAACGCACACTCCTCAAAAACGTTGATACTGACATCAAAGGAGGGACTATGACCGCCTTGATAG
>VSPW01000245.1 GCA_009775535.1 Muribaculaceae bacterium | reverse complement strand
ATGCTGCAGTCTTCAAGTCATCTTTCAACCGTGCGAACCTTTATTACGAGGTAAGGCCGAAAACCGCCAATACCGATCACGACATAATAAGGTACATAAAAGCAAACGAAGGAAAATCCGGCATTATCTACTGCCTTTCACGCAAGAAAGTAGGAGAACTGGCGGAAATGCTGCAAGTCAATAACATTAAGGCACTGGCATACCATGCCGGAATGGACAGCACAACACGCTCAGAAAACCAGGACGCCTTCTTGATGGAAAAAGTGGATGTGATAGTTGCCACAATCGCATTCGGCATGGGCATAGACAAACCCGATGTAAGATTTGTCATTCACTACGACATGCCCAAATCCCTTGAAGGGTACTATCAGGAAACCGGAAGGGCCGGACGCGATGGAGGGGAAGGCCACTGCATTACCTTCTACGCCGCCAAGGACCTCCAGAAAATGGAGAAATTCATGCAAGGAAAGCCGGTTGCAGAGCAGGAGATAGGACGACAGCTTTTAAAGGAGACAGCTGCCTATGCCGAATCATCAGTGTGCCGTCGCAAATCCCTGCTGCACTATTTCGGAGAAGAATATCCCGCCGATGAGTGCAGCAACTGCGACAATTGCCGTACACCCCGTAAGTCAATCGAAGCAAAAACATACCTCTGCGATGCCATCGACACCATAATCTCATTAAAAGAAAAATTTAAGGCAGACCATGTGATCGATGTAATGCGAGGACGCATGACCCCCGACATAAAGAGCTACCGGCACGAAGAGAACGAAAATTTCGGATGCTGCGCACGCGAGGACGAACGCACACTTAATTCCGTGATACGCCAAGCATCCATTCAAGGATACCTTGAACGCGACATTGAGAACTACGGCCTTATACACGTAACCGAAGCAGGCCACAAGTTCGTCAAATCTCCGACATCATTCAAGATATATGAAGACAGGGAATTTATGGCAGAACCGGAGACATGTTGCTGCACTTCTGCAATCGACCCAGGACTGCTTTCAATCCTGAAGGACCTACGTCGTAAGATCGCACACAAGCTCTCACTGCCTCCATACGTCATATTCCAAGACCCATCGCTGGAAGCAATGGCCACAACCTATCCCATCACCAAGGAAGAGCTCCAACAGATACCAGGAGTCGGTCAAGGTAAAGCCTCTCGCTATGGTGCAGAATTCCTTGACATAATAAAACGGCATGTTGAGGAAAACGGTATAGAGCGGCCTGAAGACATGAGGGTGCGTTCCCTGCCAAATAAAAGCCGGATGAAAGTATCTATAATCCAAGCCATTGACAGGAAAGTACCACTTGATGAGCTCGCTGCCTCGAAAAATCTGGAATTCACCGAACTGCTTGATGAACTAGAAGCAATCGTGTACTCCGGCACAAAAATCAACATCTCATATTTCCTTGACGAGATTATGGATGACGACCATCAGGACGAGATATATGACTATTTCTGTGATAGCGAATCCGACAGCCTTGATGAAGCGACAAAAGAACTAGGTTCTGACTACACCGAAGAAGAGATTCGTCTTGTACGGATAAGGCTTATATCAGAACTTGGAAACTGACAAAAGACACGTAAACAAACAAAGAACGATTAAATGTCCAACAACAAGATATTGTCTTCACTTTTTGAACAAGTGACAGGACAACAACCGGCACAGATAGCAACAATGCCATCTTCTGGATCAAACCGTCTATACTTCCGCCTATACCCATCCACCGGCGCAAGGACCATGATAGGGGTTATCGGCACATGCCGTGAAGAAAACGATGCTTTCATTTATCTTGCAGACCATTTCAAGTCGAAAGGGCTGCCAGTTCCGGAGGTGCTGGCTATTTCCGACGACCACATGGCATACCTTCAAGAAGACCTTGGCGACACAATCCTGTTCAATGCCATAGAAAAGGGGCGTCAGTCGCGGTCATTCAGCGCCGATGAAAAGGAACTTCTTATCCGGACCATACGCATGCTCCCAGACATCCAGTTCCTGGGCGCAGTAGGCCTTGACTTCTCACATTGCTATCCCGCAAAAGAATTCGACAAACGGTCTATAATGTTGTATCTTAATTTTTTCTAATACTGCTTCCTTAAAGCCACCGGACTGGAATTCCAGGAAGACCGGTTGGAGGA
>VSPW01000244.1 GCA_009775535.1 Muribaculaceae bacterium | reverse complement strand
TTCTCTTTCAACACCCTGATTGAGGGTTTGTTATGCCTAATAACATTATTTCGCACTAAAATTTAGACAATCTCTAAAACCGCATGTCCTGCGGTTTTAGTAAATATAGATGTATTGTAGGATATTGTCAATCTTCCGAGCTGGTTACTTCCAGTTCTGACATTTCATCGTATTCTTCCCAACCGGGATCATTGTATGAAGATATCTCCAATGGAAGTAGAGGATATTCCTCCAATGCTTCGTTTATCTTTTTCTGGAATATATGCGTTGACAGCGTATAGAAAATCCAATTTCGCTGACCATCGCCCGTGTATATCCCTGTGAGAACCGCAATTGGATCTTTATCGAATATGGCGTTCAAAGACTCCTGTACCTGTTCCATCAATGATGAGTCAGCTACAGAGGGCATACCGGAACTATCTCCATGGTATGGCCATGTGACTTCAATACGTATTGAATAACGCGGGTTATTCCGGAAATATCCGACATCACGGCGTCCAGTCACCATTATGAGACTTCCGTTATCGGGGCTCTCTGCTGGTGCAGTCCACCAGTCGGCAGATGTGGAGGCCTTTATCTTCATAATTCAGTAAATATATTTCTTTATAAAAAAAGCCAAAGACAGAGTGTAAGCCGGGTTATGTAGGATAGGCACTTTCGTCAGTCTGACGAGTTGCCGCATCCTGCCCGTCATTTATCTGAACGGCCTGTCACCAGACCGCTTTAGCAGTCTACCCCCCGGCAACGGACGAGCAGTCCTTAAATACCGGTATACTTGACCTTGCAACCCATGGGACGTGCGGCACAACCTGTCACCAGGCTGCCCGGTGGGCTCTTACCCCGCCTTTTCACCCTTACCTGCGCATGTCTGCATGCAGACATGCACAGGCGGTTATTCTCTGTCACGCTACCCTGCCGTCACCGACAGCTTCCCGTTAAGAAACATGGTGCTCTAGTTGCCCGGACTTTCCTCCCGCCCCTCATTACGCAGGCGGGCGACGAGCCCTCTGTCTTTGGCGTTATATATGATTTCTATACGTAACCACGGATTATACCCCGCTTAGCGTTGCGTATGAAAAGTAATATCTCATCGCGTTCACGAGTGGCGGGCAATTCGGCCTCAATTGCATCAAGGGCATCAGACACGTTCATCCGTGATAAGTACAAATAGCGGTATATGTCCTGTATCTCGCGTATCGCTTCATTGGAAAAGTTGCGCCGACGCAGGCCAATAGAATTGACGCCTACATATGAAATCGGCTCACGTGCGGCCTTGACATAAGGTGGGATGTCTTTATTTATAAGAGCACCACCCTGTATCATTACATGCGCACCGATATGGCAGAACTGATGGACAAGAGTGCCACCACCGATGATGGCAAAATTGTCGACAATCACTTCTCCGGCAAGCTGCGATGAATTTGCTACAATCACGTTATCACCGACGATACAGTCGTGGGCAATGTGGCTGTAGGCCATAAGAAGGCAGTTTGAGCCAACCACTGTCTTACCTTTTGCGGCAGTGCCTCGGTTTATTGTAACACATTCGCGGATGGTAGTGTTGTCTCCTACTACGGCAGTCGTATCCTCTCCACGGAATTTAAGGTCCTGTGGCACTGCGCCTATCACCGCTCCTGGAAATATGCGACAATTCTTGCCTATACGTGCGCCTTCCATGATGGTGACATTAGATCCAATACGAGTACCTTCGCCAATCTCCACATTAGCGTCAATGGTCACAAATGGGTCAATGACAACACTCGGGGCAATCTTGGCAGCCGGATGTATATATGCTAAAGGTTGTTTCATGCTGTATCAAATGGGGTTGTTACTTGTTCTTTATAATCTGGGCCATGAATTCACATTCGGCCACAACTTTCTCGCCGACAAATGCGTATCCTTTCATGACTGCCATGCCGCGGCGCAATTCCGTCATAAATGCGACGTGGAATATCACAGTGTCTCCCGGGACAACCTTCTGACGGAACTTGACATTGTCAATCTTCATGAAGTATGTCGAGTAGCGTTCCGGCTCATCGACAGTCCCCAAAACGAGGAGGCCTCCAGTCTGTGCCATCGCTTCAACAAGAAGGACACCTGGCATGACGGGGTCGTGCGGGATATGCCCGTGGAAGAATGGTTGGTGGACTGGAGCGTTCTAAAG
>VSPW01000243.1 GCA_009775535.1 Muribaculaceae bacterium | reverse complement strand
GGACAGGCAGCCTTAAGAAAGCCGCCGGGGACGCACAGGCGAACGCGTCCCGCCCCAAAGATGCCCCCGGAGCATCACCCGCACGCCCCCTTTGGAAAGGGACGGCACAAATCCAGGCAAAAAGAGTACATTGACATCGTTGGTTAAACAAGCACTATGGCAACACCGCCGGCAAAATGAAGAGGATTAATTATAGGAGGCCTCCATTAATCCCCATTTATACCTACAGTCCGGTATCTATGATTTTAAAATCGTCCATATCATTACCTGTCGGTAAGCGACGGCGGTATTCCGATATGTGGCGGCGGTCAATTGTCGCTGATACTACACCTGATACCTTGTCTTTCACACCGATAGGCATGCCCATAGCATTATAAATATCAGCCAGGCCATCATATTTGCCATAGTCATCACTCCCGCTCCTGTCCGCTCCGACCCAGCATGACTGGTTCTCTATTGCGCGTGCAATAAGGAGCTGCTGCCATGCATACCCCCGTGATTGCGGCCAGTTTGCAGGCACTATCATTATGTCGTATGAATAGTTTACGCTCCTGCACCACACTGGAAACCGGAGGTCATAGCACACAATCATGGATATATTCCATCCACGGAATGGAATTATAGGGGGGACTGCCGTCCCTGCGGAGAGGTATTTGTATTCGGAGCTTAGGGAAAACAGATGGCGCTTATCGTAAAAGGTTGTCGTTCCGCTGTCCGGGTCATGGAAAAACGCACGGTTAAATATATGCCCGTGCTCGGAGGCTATGACCGATCCGCATATGGCGCATCCATATTTCTTGGAGATATCTGCTATTGTGCCCAGGGTTCTGCCTGAGTGGTCAGCCATTTCCGATAAAAGGGGCATGTCTGAAATGAACCCGGTTGTAAACAGCTCTGGCAAGGCCACTATATCAGTGCCTTCCGGCACATGTCCCATCAGGCTTGCTACAGCATTGAGATTCCTCTCTGGCGATGCCCGTACTATATCCAGAGGAATGATTGACACATTTATATGCTCATTATCCATATGTTATGAATCAATAGGCGGAAAATTGGTCGGGATACTTGCCGCTGAACCGGCTGTAATATTTCTTGATTTCCCTCATGTCATTATCAGTATCCCCGGTTGGAATAAACGTATGTTCTATCGATATTGTCTTCGACGGGAAATCGATAGCGCCAAGCAATATAGGGACTCCCGCCTGCCGTGCTACTTGTAGGAATCCGGTATGCCAGTCCTTGGTGAGCTTGCGCGTCCCTTCAGGGGTTATGGCGATTGAAAGGCTTTTGGATGCCTTAAACTTTTCAACCATTAGATTTACGAGTGATCCGTTTTTGCCTTTCCGTGGCACTGGTATGCCGCCCATGGCCCTGAAAAAATATCCTAAAGGAAAGAAGAACCAGGACTCTTTCATAAGGAATCCCGCTTTGCGGCCCACAGAGGCATAAGCCAGCTTACCCAGTACGAAATCCCAGTTCGATGTGTGTGGCGCTACACATATGACAGAACGGGGGTAGGGCGGCACTGTTATATTTACGTGCCACCCGGCCGCCCGTAATATTAGCCCGGCAAGATTCATTTCAATCCTGTCCGGTTACTTATTGAGGGATTTTACATTCGCTTTCTTGCGTTCCTCAGGAAGGGCCTCGTTCATAGCTTTGACTATTATGGCGACTGCGTTGCCAAACTCCTTTTTTAAGGAATTGAAAGCCTTTCTGTTATATACCCCGCGTGCCTTGCGGTATGCATGCTTTGACTCAAAATCCTTGTATGTCCGGTCAAACGAGAAGGAAGTGCGCTGCAAGGCCTCTGTCTGGAGGGCTGCGATATCATTCACAATTTTAGACATCTTTTCATGCGACATGGCCGGCTCGATATGGGCTGCCATTATAGTCTCTGCGGCAAGATCGCCACACGCATAACGGATTTGTTTCTTTAAGATTCGTTTATTTGCCATAATTAAACAATTTGTTTTTGGTTATGATTGCTGTTTAGAATTTTTATCATATGCCTTTTTAGGGCCGGGAAAGTAGCACTTATCCTGTCGGCATTGCTATGCTGAGGCATAGCCTCCGACACAGTTTCGTCATTGCATATCTTCAGGAAAAGGCCAAGTTCCTTAGGGCGGATCTCCCTGCGCAATGCCTCACCGGGATTATCGTCATATATTATTCTGTTTATAGGAGCACCGGCCTTTATCGCCATGTCC
>VSPW01000242.1 GCA_009775535.1 Muribaculaceae bacterium | reverse complement strand
TTTGATTGGGATGTTTCTATTTGTTGACTACGAATTAAAAATCAAAGCAAATATCTTATATTTTGTAGGTGCCTAAAAGTTTTTGACCTGTTACAACATTGACTTTAGGCTATCCTGATGGGGATTCTCCTTTGAGCGACCGTTTATCAGCAGATGCGATTATCCATCGTGGTCATTACCGCGATTATTCGGATGAAGTTATAAAAAGCTATTATGCAGAAAAGGAATCACGGGATGATTCCAGACGTTTTGTAGAGGAAAATGGTAAAAAGTCATTGGCACAAGTCTTTACAGACGTGCGATATCCTAAGATTAATAATGAGGTTTTTTCTGATATATATATGGAATTTATTAAAAATCAGGGGTATTGAGCATTTATTAAATTGTAAAATTCATTTCTAAGGTAAGCGTCGTTTAAGAAAACACCAGAGTAATCTGTTGTAGTGGTAGATGATCCCTGCTTCTCAACTCCTCGCATTTTCATGCATAAATGTTCAGCAGTGCAATATACGATCACACCTTTAGCCTTAAGTGTACGGGTTACGGATTTGCATATCTCAGATGTAAGCCGTTCCTGAACCTGTAGCCTCCTGGCGAAGACATTTACAACTCTTGCAAGTTTGCTTAGTCCGATCATTGAATCAGTAGGGATATATCCTATGCTGATTTTTCCGAAAAATGGAAGGACATGATGCTCGCACATTGAGTAGAATTCAATATCCTTTACAATAATCATTTTTGACCCAGCATATTCAAAAATAGCTTGACTCATTATATTATCGGCGTCTTGTTGGTAGCCTTGAGTGTTGTACACTAGTGCTTTTGCTGCTCTTAGAGGAGTCTTTATGAGCCCATTACGGTTAGGGTCTTCTCCAATAAGACTGATGATTGCACGTATGTGTTTCGCTATTTCATTTACGCGTTCGTCTGTATCTGGAATTGGTATTTGTGATGTTGAATGTTTTGATGCCTGTTCTCTATTCATGTCCATAAAATACATCAAAGTTTTTTATTCAGAGAAATTAATGTGATCCCGTATCACTCTCATTTCTTTACCATAAGCCGGGAGCTTTTGTCGTAGGTCCTCAATTGTTTCCTCGGCTTGTGAGCGTGATCGGAAATCACCAATTTTTACTCGCCAATAAGGAGATTGGAATGCAACATAAACCTTATATTGTGGAAAATGTGCATGTACTGCATTTGCTCGCCGTTGTGCTTCTGCACGGGCGGTACGCTGATTATTGTCACTATAGATCTGTACGCGATAACCGGCTGATTTATTGTTGTTACCATGATTACCTATGTCATGGGATTCATCTTCATTTGAAGCGGATGATGAATGTTGCATACGGCTACTCAATGCTTTAGGCTGCTCGATTATTATTGGTGAATTTCCTGATTTTAAGCTGTCAAGTATATTAGCCTTGTCTGCAGATTCTGAAGCATAATTTATATTCGTATGGAATAGTGCCAATGCAAATATAAGGAAGATATATCTCATAAAAGTGAAGTAGATATTAAACAATCAGGCTACAAAAATACGAAAAAGTATTTTTGTAGCCTTGATTATTTATGGAAAGTTTGCTTAGAATGCTGTTACTATGCCCATAAAGGAAGGTGCATCAAGTGCGGCTCCTCCAATCAGGCCACCATCAACATTAGGCTTTGCAAAAAGCTCGGCTGCGTTAGACGGCTTGCAGCTGCCGCCATACAATATGGATGTATTTTCGGCCACTTCGTTTCCGTATTTTGATGCGATTGTATTGCGGATATGGGCATGCATGTCTTCTGCTTGGTCAGCTGTTGCGGTTTTGCCAGTTCCGATTGCCCATACGGGCTCATAAGCAAGTATGA
This sequence comes from Muribaculaceae bacterium, assembly GCA_009775535.1. Classification (GTDB taxonomy): domain Bacteria; phylum Bacteroidota; class Bacteroidia; order Bacteroidales; family Muribaculaceae; genus CAG-873. Next base: position 366 of record VSPW01000242.1, on the reverse strand, counting down.
TTTTGCCGAAATCTTCAGCAGACAGATTGAACAGTCCTTCTTCTATCTGAGTCTTAACGATATCGTTATATGTGCCGTTTTCACGTTCTTCCAATACTTCACCTATGCAGAAAATAGGAGTAAGTCCGTTTTCAAGCGCCAAAGCAACTTTATCGCGGAGTGTCTCTGAGGTTTCACCGTAATATTGACGGCGTTCGCTATGGCCAAGTATAACATATTTAGCACCAGTTGAAGCTACCATTGAAGCTGAAACCTCGCCGGTGTAAGCGCCCTTAGCGTGATCAGCGCAGTTTTCTGCACCAAGCCCAAGTTTGGCAGGGTCAATTACATTGTTTACAGATGCCAGGTGTGTAAAAGGTGTGCATA
>VSPW01000241.1 GCA_009775535.1 Muribaculaceae bacterium | reverse complement strand
GACGACATTGGCCCGCCAGATTGCCAATTGGGTAATTATATATTCTCCATTGCAGATGGCAGCAGATCTGATAGAAAACTATGAGGGGCATCCTGCATTCCAATTCTTTAGGGATTTTGATGCCGATTGCGACTGGTCAAGGGCAGTGTGTGGAGAAATTGGGCAATATATTGTAGTTGCACGCCGGGCTGGGGATAATTTCTATATAGGTGCAGGTACGAACGGTGAAGCCCGGACATTGCCTCTGTCTCTTGATTTCCTTGATCCTGGCATGAAATATAAGGCTACTATATATGGGGATAAACTGGGCTCGGTCAATCCGGAGGATTATATAATAGAGGCGCTTGAAGTAGATGTCGATTCAGATATCTCTATTGTGATGAATGAAAACGGCGGGCAGGCAATAACCTTGACTCCAATAAGGTAAACATGCGGAAACTAATATCCATTTGCTTATCATTGATACCATTCCTCGCCTATGCCGGCGGGGAATGATGCATAACGGTATTGCCTGAAGATACAGTAGCAGGTTATAATCCAGCCACTGTGGCCAATGGTGAAATTGGTCTTGTCGTTGGCAGCAAGCCTATGTCTATAGACAGGGTAATATGTGGCGGGGCGTATCATGATGGTTCTGAAAATGGGGTAAGCTGTATAGTTGAAGGTATAAATCCTGTTAATCTATTAATGTCTGTTGATGGTATACAGATCTCGGATTTTGATGGATGGGTTCAGGAATTGGATATGTATGGGGCTGTACATAAGACCTGTTTCAATGCCAGAGGCTTGTCTGTTACATCTTATATGAGGGCTTTGCGCCATATGCCGTATGCGGCTATGGCTGATATTAAAATCAAGGCAGAGAGGGATATATCGGCAATGTTTGTAAACATCCACAAGATACCTGAATCACTAGATGCCGGCAGGACGGAACACAGAAGGGTGTGGTGTGAGGATGGAGGACGTAAGCTGTTGCGTTCGCAGGCGTCATACAATCGTGGTAAGGACATCATTGTAGCTACATCTGTCATGATTCCTGATGAAAATTGTATACAGATGTCAGCTGATACTGTCATAATGGAATTGAAGAAAGGCCAGCATGCCAGTTTTTCGCTTATATCTTCTATATGCACAACACAGTCTTTCTCAGACCCATGGAATGAATCCGAGCGTCAGGTCATTTATGCCATAAGACAGGGTAGGGAGGCGCTTCAAAGGCAGCATGGGTTGCGATGGGCCGATTTATGGAAGGGCGACATTACGGTAGAGGGTAATCAGGATTTGACTAGGATTGCCCGGTTTGTGTTATTTAATCTGTATGGTTCGATTCGTGAAGGTAGCCGTCGCAGTATTCCTCCGATGGGGCTCACATCGCGTGGCTATAATGGCCATATTTTTTGGGATGCCGAGACCTGGATATTCCCCGTGTTGTTAAAATTGCACCCACATCTTGCCAAAGAGATGATTTCCTACCGAATAGATCGCCTTGAAAACGCCAGACGTCGTGCATATGTGTATGGTTATGGAGGGGCAATGTTCCCATGGGAATCAGATCACCAGGGGGAGGAATCGACACCCACGTTTGCACTTACAGGACCGTTGGAGCATCATATTACTGCGGATGTGGCGATTGCAGCATGGCAGTACTTTGAGGAAATGACTGATACGGTATGGCTTAGGGAGGAAGGCTTTCCTCTTATGCGTGAGTGTGCGGAATTCTGGCTTTCACGGGCAGACATAAATGATGATGGCAGCTTCTCAATACGTAATGTTGTCGGGGCTGATGAGTATGCAATCGGAGTTGATGATAATGCATATACCAATGGGGCTGTAATCAGAGCGTTGGAACTTACATCTAAAGCAGCCGAGGCATGTGGTGTGGTCCAGGATTACAGATGGAAGGACATGGCGTCCCGTCTTAGGATACATCGTTCATCTAGTGGTGTCTGAAGTAGAGACAGACTTAAGTCAGATACGGCGCGATCTGGAGTATTATGAGGAGAAGATCGACCCGGCTGATGGTCCGGCTATGAGCCATTCTGTCATGGCTGTGCTTTATTGGCGTCTGGGTATGCGTTCTAAGGCTTTTAAGGCTCTAGAACAATCATACATACCTAACCTTCGCCGGCCATTTTGTACTTTTTCAGAGATACCATCAAATGATTCGACATATTTTTTGACTGGAGCCTGCGGCTTTTTGCAGGCGCTGATGGAAATAAACAAATGAAGCAAGCGATACATAAT
>VSPW01000240.1 GCA_009775535.1 Muribaculaceae bacterium | reverse complement strand
TCCTCACGCTATTAAAGATAGTGTAACGCCATGATACTGAGGTAAAACGTAAAACAGTATGAGCAGACGCCCGATACGAACCGCAATTACCGCTCTATTGTCAATATCCCTACTGACGACAGCCAGCTGTGATTGGAATATAAAACAAGCGTTCACCCAAATCTAAATACCTGAATATTTATGTAATAATAAACTTCAACCATCAAAATTTTTCCACTTGTAGAAGAACTTCCTTTAAAAGTATTTGATTAATAACCCAATTAATCACAAAGAGATGAAAAAATCTAATATCGAACACGAAGATTGAATATCAATTGGAAAAATTTCACTTTTATAAAACACAAGCGCACAATCACTTAATGTTATTATTTATGAAAGCAAAAATCACTTTTTTAAGCCTGATGCTATGCTGCCTATTCCCAGCGACATCATTCGCCCAGATAATGCAAGTTGTTACCCAACAAGACGCTCTGGCTATCGCTCAAACCGCATCTGATGCCGTACGGCTAAATGACAACCATATATATAGTGATGATACTGCTGATGCACCAATTTCCGGGAGCTTTCTTAATATGATTTCCGCTAAAAAGTTTATTGCACGCAATGATATAAAGAAATCAGTAGGCGATAGCGAACAATCATATAAGGATGTGACGTTAACTGAGCCAGGGACGTTGTCGGATGTTGCAGGGTCAGACATCTACGGCATTGATTCTATTGTTGTCAGAGGGCCAATAAACGGCTCTGATTTCCACACACTTTGGAGTGCTTCTCTTGATGGAAGACTGTCTGTAATCAACCTTGAAAATGCCTCCATTGAAAATGAGACTATTCCAAAACATGCATTCTGGGATGGCAAAGAACAACTTTCAGGTCCAGGGATATATGTGATATCCCTAAGGAAAATAATATTGCCGGATAACATCAAGGTGATAGGCGAATCTGCTTTCGTTTATGCCGTCCACCTGGAATCTATCAATATCCCATCTAAACTGCAAGAACTTAGAAGGGAATGCTTTTATGAATGCAGAGCATTGAAATCTCCACTGGTATTTCCAAAGGGAGTGACAGAAATTCCGATTCAGTGTTTTTTTAATTGCGAGCATCTGGGTGAAATAATACTCCACTCTACCATAAAGCACATAGGGGAGGGGGCTTTTATGCAGTCTAAAATAAAAAGTATCAATTTGCCTAAAGGCCTGCTATCGATAGGGAATAATGCGTTTTATGGAAGCTCATTCGAAGAGCTTACGATACCCGCCTCTTGTCAGTACATTGGGAAAAACGCATTTGCAGGCAATTATGAATTAAAAAAGGTTAGCCTAAATTTCGGAGTGAGGGTCATTCCGGAGGGCTTTGTCAGCAGAGCCCATTGGCTAAAGGAAGTTATCATCCCCGAGTCAATTGAAGTAATTGATCGCAATGCATTTGAAGGCTGTCATGAATTAATGGACATATCATTGCCTGAAGGATTAAAGGAGATTAAATGTGATGCTTTTACCAACTGTAAAGCGCTCAAAAAATTGATATTCCCTTCCTCATTAACATTTATAGAGAGCAGGCAGGCACTTCAATCTTTGGAAGCGGTATATTGCAAAGCCCTGATTCCTCCTACATGTCATGATATAACTTTTAGTGGCTCTCCGAACGATATACCGGTGTACGTCCCGGTGGGTACATCCGAGCTATACGCATCGGCTACCGGATGGAAGCATTTTACTAATTTTATAGAGACCGATGATTTTTCGACATCTTCGATACAAGAAATAAGTTTCGACAACAAGGATGGAGACAATGATTTCTACGACTTGACAGGCAGAAGGATCGTGCATCCAATCCCGGGTCAGCTTTATATCCATAATGGCAAAAAAATCATATTCCAAGCAGGGAATTAGGCAGTACCGTAATGTGATATAGGTGGCTAAACAACATGGGCTGCGCGTAATTGACGCGCAGCCCATTGCTTGATTTTTGGTATAAGGATTAGAAAAGCTTCTCGGGATATGTACCGTTGGAATGCAATTCTGCAAATTTTTCCACAACGCCAGGACGGTCGGCTGCATATGTGACACCGAACCAGCGGGAGTCGGTGTCGAGCACCTTAACTGTGGCCTCGCCTGAGTTGATCAGGGTGTCGATTGCCAGCGGAATAAAGTATTCGGCCTTCGGGGTATTGATGTCGCGGTCAAGGAAATTACGGAACTCGCGGTCGGAGTAATCAAAATAATCAGGAGTGAAGCCCCAAA
>VSPW01000024.1 GCA_009775535.1 Muribaculaceae bacterium | reverse complement strand
TAGGATGCGGTTCCTGTGAATACCTATGCCCTGTAGGAAATGTAGCTGCCATCAAATCAGACTACCCCGCGATACACGTTGAGGGAATCGAAATCCATCATACAATTTAGCATGACAAAATGTACTGATTTCAAAGCCCAATGATAAAAATAGTGGAAAACAAATCGCAAAATATCGAACAAAGTGGCATTTCCCGGCGCAATTTCATAAAGATCGCAGCCGGGACAGCCGCAGCATTAGCCGTAGGCTCATGTTCCCATACAGACAAAGGAGACATTGAACGTCCACGTAATCAGATACGCCCATCCGACGGAAAACTTACATACAAGACAAATCCTATAAATGGTGACCGGATTTCCATATTAGGATACGGATGTATGCACCTTCCTACATCAGGAAAATCTTCGGGATACAAAAAATCTGCCGAAATAGACCAGACAGTGCTAAAACGGTCTGTCGACTATGCCATAACAAACGGAATAAACTATTTCAACACAGCCCCAGTATACTGTAACGGCAAGTCGGAGGCCGCTATCGGGAAAGCCCTTAGCAAGCATCCTAGAGAGTCTTATTTCATCGCAACAAAGTGCTCCAATTTCGACCCTGACACTTGGCCAATACAGAAGTCCAAGGAAATGTTCTACAAATCCCTGGAATATCTTTGCACAGACTATATCGACTACTACCTGCTCCACTCGCCTTTCCGTGGTGGTACTGAAAACTTCAATGGCAGGTTCATAGACAACGGCATGCTTGATTTCCTGAAAGAGCAACGGGCAAAAGGGGTAATACGTAATCTTGGATTCTCTTTTGAAAGCGACCCTGCAGAGCTAGAACAACTGATGAAGATGCACGATGAAGGTCAAGTAAAATGGGATTTTGCCCAGATTTCATTAAATTTCATAGATTGGCATCATGCTGCCACCGGCAACCCACAGGCAGCGAATGGACACAGCATCTATAACGAACTCCAAAAGCGCGGTATCCCTATCAATGCCTTCGACCCTCTTTCCGGCGGTGCATTGGGCAGTGCAAGCCGACCTGTAACACGAAAGATGCTACAACGGCGGCCTAACGATTCTATTTCATCATGGGCCATCCGGTTTGTCGGTTCACTGCCTGGCATACTGACTATAGTAAGCGGTATGACCTATATGGAGCACTTAAAGGACAACCTATACACATGTTCTCCATTGGAACCGCTATCTAAAGACGAAGCTGATTTCTTGGAAAAGATCGCCCTTGAAATAGCAACACACCCGAAAGTACAATGCATCAGGTGCGGTCAATGCATGCCGTGCCCGTATGGAGTAGACATCCCGGCTATATTTGAGCACTACAATCTATGCCTTGATTCAGATTCCGTACCCGTTGACAGCATGGACCCGGACTACAACCGACTAAGGCGTGAATTCCTTATCGGACACGACCGCTCTGTGCCTAAATTACGTCAGGCGTCACATTGCATCAACTGCGGCAAATGCCTGGACAAATGCCCAAAACATATAAAAATACCGACACAGTTAGCCCGAATTGGCCACTATATCGAATATCTCAGAAGTCATAATAAGGCTACACACCTATGACAAACCCTGCATTAAAAAACTGACATTACAAAAAACGCCGCTTATAAAAGCGGCGTTCTTTACATATTATCATCTTCATTCATCCTTCAGCGGATTCCAGCCTTGCGCCCTTAACGGGAGTTCACTGCCATCTCGTGTAATCAATGCACATCCGAGCCCCGATCCGGTAATATATCCTATCACTTTCACTCCAGGAATCTTGCTTACCTTTTCATGCTCAGTAAGCGGCACTGTGAACAGTAGTTCATAGTCCTCGCCTCCATTTAGCGCAGCTGTAACAAGGTTCATGCCAAGTTCCTCCGACATGACAGCTGTCTGATAATCTATTGGTATCCGGTCCTCATATATCCTACAGCCGACATCACTAGCCTTACATATATGCATAAGTTCTGATGACAGGCCATCCGACACATCAATCATCGATGTAGGCACGATTCCTTGTGCATCCAGCATCTCAACGATATCCCTACGGGCCTCTGGCTTCAACTGACGTTCCACCAAATATTCCTTACCCTCAAACTTCGGGACAAAATCCTTCTGTCCGGCAGAAGCTACTTTTTCACGTTCCAAAAGCTGAAGCCCCATATATGCAGCGCCAAAATCTCCGCTGACACATACAAGATCGGTATCCTTTGCCCCTGAACGTGTAACGACCTTACCAGATTTACCTTCGCCTACACAAGTTATGGATATCACCAATCCCTGTCGTGAGGAACACGTGTCTCCCCCGACAATGTCAACACCATATATCTCGCATGCCAGCTTTATACCAGAATACAATGCATCAATATGCTCTACAGTAAACCTCCTTGATATGCCCAACGATACCGTTATCTGGCGAGGGATACCATTCATGGCATATATGTCGCTAAAATTCACGACAGCGGCCTTATAACCCAAATGCTTCAGCGGTACATATGTCAAATCGAAATGTACACCTTCCAAAAGCATGTCTGTTGTGACAAGCACATCCGTGCCTCCATAATTCAATTTGGCCGCATCATCGCCAACACCAAGAACACTAGAACTATGTTTCAATTCCAGCCCTTTGGTAATACGGTCAATAAGCCCAAATTCCCCTAAAGCAGATATTTCTGTCTGGCTATTCTCCATTCCAAAAGCGTTAAAAACGGTCTACAAGCTCACGCATTATTTCCATCATCTTTGGCTGCGCTGCCTGCGCTGCTTTCTGCACCTCCTCATGTGTGGGTACATCAGTCACATCCTTGCCTCCAAGGTCAGTAATCACAGACACACCAAACACCCTCATGCCAGCATGGTTTGCGACAATCACTTCAGGAACTGTTGACATACCTACGGCATCGCCACCGATTATACGGAAATATTCATACTCTGCCGGTGTTTCAAATGTCGGACCGGGTGTGCCGACATACACACCATGCATAATCCTTATTCCCCGTTCTGCCGCAATGCAATCGGCCAGGCGAATAAGTGAATGATCATACGCTTCTGTCATCGCAGGGAAACGTGGGCCTAACTCTTCATAATTTTTTCGGCGTAGAGGGTTTTCTGGAAAGAGATTGATGTGATCTGTTATAATCATAATGTCACCTACACGGAAATCCTTGTTCATTCCGCCGGCAGCATTTGAGACGAATAGCGTATCCACACCTAACGCCTTCATTACCCTAACCGGAAAGGTCACCTCCTTCATGTCGTATCCCTCATAATAATGGAAACGACCTTGCATAGCGATGACACTACGGTTGCCGAGACGGCCAAAGATAAGATTGCCGGAATGTCCTTCGACTGTAGATACTGGAAAATTCGGAATTTCCTTATATGGTATGAATTTTTTATCCTCAATATGGTCTACAAGTGCACCCAGGCCAGTACCCAATATTATTGCAGTTGACGGTATTTCCTGTACACAGGAACGGATATATTCTGCTGTCTGTTTTATCTTTTCTAACATAATTCTTAATGGATTTTGGTGTTAAATCAGGTTATCTTATTTAAAATGCCCATCGGGCATATATGGTTCAACATATCGTGCAGACACCATGCATTGCTTCATTTTATGGCTTTCTGCACTGCATCAATGAATGCGTTGCCTTCATTCCTATCAAATTCCACCTTTATAGGCAGATAATATATGTGAGATTTTATTCTATCTGGAATATACGGATTGCCAACCAGCCTTACTGCATCCTTTTCCGTTGTCACTATCATCTTCCTTGACCCCTTCATATCATCAAACCGCCTTACTACAGTCTCTATATCCCTACGGGTGTAATTATGGTGATCGGGAAATAGATTTACCTTTACCCTTGCCTCAAAACTTTTAAGGAATTTTATAAACGGACGCGGATTACCGATACCACACACAGCAAGAACCGCATCATGGTTGGAAAGCCATGAAAGCTCTGGCACATCTGCCGCTTTTTCTTGGAAAACAGGGACTAATGAGCCATATGCAAATTTTGAAAAATACAATTTCTGATAAGGAAACAGCATCAAATTCTTTGCAAACAAAGAATACTGTATCGGAGAAAGCCCTTCTGGACATTTCGACACTATAATTATATCAGCCCTATTCAATCCCTTTACAGATTCCCTTAACCTTCCATAAGGCAGCATAGAATCCAGATATAGCGGCCGCGCATACTCTGTTATTACAATTGATACCGCAGGTTTTACATAACGGTGCTGGAATGCATCATCCAATATAACAAGATTTATATCCGGATCAAGCCTAAGCATCTCATTGATCCCTTTACAGCGGTCCTCACATACAGCAACCGTAACATCATGCCCATATTTACGGTATATCTGGTACGGTTCATCCCCTATGTCATGAGGAGATGATTCCCGCTTTGCCAAGACAAACCCTTTTGTCCCACGTTTATATCCACGGGAAAGAACACCTATATGATATCCATGCCTAAGGGAACTTATTATAAACTCTGTGTGGGGTGTCTTGCCTGTTCCACCTACAGCAAGATTTCCGACAACTATAACCGGAACATCAAACTCCCGCTGCTTCAAAATCCCTAAATCAAACATCTTGTTACGCACAGAAGTAACCATACCGTATATTTTGGATAACGGCAACAACAGGATTTTATGCAGCAATGGGCGTTTTTTCATCTACATTACGGATTATTCTATTGTGACATCCTCCATTCTTGCCTGCAAAGGTGATTGTCCTATGAACTGTTCTACAAGTGAGGCAAACCTTGCTGCATAGCTTGAACTTTCACCACAAACAACAGCATATTGACCAACCATATCAACAATACCGTCTCCTATGGCAGCATTCACATCAGCCTGACGCAGCATCATCAACAGTAACGGGAAATGTATAGCCGGATATTCAACATAATCTGATTCATCAAGACCTACGCGCTCTGCCATAGCCCTTATTGCGGCATCCAATCCTCCAAGCTCGTCTACCAGACCGATACTAAGAGCATCTTCGCCATACCACACGCGCCCCTCTGCAATAACCTTTACAGAATCGACTGACATTCCGCGCCCCTGCGCCACACGTCCTACAAAAGTTTCATATCCATGCTCTACCATGTCCTGCATACGTTTATGCTGCAATGGCGTCATAGGCTCATACAATGATGGAGCAGATGCATTCGGGTTGGTAGACACTGTTGAAAATGTCACACCAAGTTTATCTGTTACAAGCCCTTTTAGGCATGGAATCATTCCAAATATCCCTATAGACCCTGTAAGCGTTGTCTGGTCTGCATAAATTTTGTCTGCACCGCATGATATGTAATATCCTCCAGATGCGGCGACATCTCCCATTGAGACATACACAGGTTTTCCTTCAGCCTTGAATTGTTCAAGCGCATCCCATATCTGCTCAGATGCAAATGCGCTTCCTCCTCCGGAATTTACACGCAACACCATACCGGAAACGTTATCATCCTTAGAAAGGCGCAATATTTCAGGCACCATATCTTCTGAAACTATGCCGCCTTTACCCGAATCTACGATATCACCAAGGGCATATAGCACAGCAATATGCTGCTTTGATTGACTTTCAAATCCGGCACCATTGATCATGACATATTCCTCTGGTGTGACCACCCGAAGTTTATCTTTTTTGTCCAGACCACATCTGTTTTTCAATATATCCTCAACTTCCCTTGAATAGGCCAGACGTCCTGCTATATTTTTGTCAACACAAGTCTCTGCAGAGAACGTCATTGCCATATCATCAGCCCACTTTTGGACAGAATCCGGGTCAACGCCACGGCGTTCAGCAATATACCCAACCATAACATCCCATATGCCGTCAACATACTGACGCGTCTGCAGTTTGCTTGGTTCACTGGCCTCTGTTAGGATAAACGGCTCAACAGCACTCTTGTACTGCCCTACTTTTATGACCTGCATCTGGATTCCCATCTTATCCATAAGACCTTTAAAGAACGGTGTTACCGAGGCAAGCCCACGCACATCCACCGCGCCAACCGGATTAAGATATATCTCGTCTGCAGAACACGCCACATAATAGTCGCCCTGCGAATAATAATCACCGTATGCCAAAACCCATTTCCCTGATTTACGGAAGCCCTCTATAGCACCTATCAATTCCTGACGGGACGCGATACCCATTGAAGCCCCCCCACAATAAAGGTATACACCCTCAATTCGGTCATCGTTGGCAGCCTCTTTTATTGACGACAGGATGTCACTTAAAGATAATTGCCCGTCTTTCTGTTGCATGATTTCCTCTACCAGAGGGCCTGGGGTATATCTTTCAGTAATAGTCCCGGACAAATCTATATACAGAACCGACTTGTCGCGCACTTCCGACAAACTATTGGCCGATGCAAGCGAACGGCCAACAACAGATGCGAGCACCAGAAAGAAACCAAGGAACAGAATAATTCCCGTTAGCCATATGGCTGCCAAAGAGCCTAACATCACGGTGAAAAACCTCTTGAGCATATTTCAAATTATTAGTTATAAACGTGTTGAATTGAACCAGATGCAAATACGCACATTTTTCCTGCAGTAGTTCAAGGTTACAAAGTTACATCAATATCCCTACCAATCCAATTATTTTAACCACCTATTTAATAAAATATTTAATTTTCAGCAAGCAGGGGAATTTTTAATACTAACAATAGTGATATAACAAGGATAATTGTTAAATTTGCAGCGCAAAGTTTGTGCTTTTCGGAAGCTTGCAGTCCCATAGGCTGCGCCAATAATTGAGATATAAACAATTTAACCAAAACTTATAACATCCACTGTTATGGACATTTCCCACATCGAACACATCGGCATCGCCGTTCCCTCACTAGACGAGGCAATCCCTTTTTATGAGAACATACTTGGACTGAAGTGTTTCGCAATCGAAGAAGTTGCAGACCAGAAAGTCCGCACAGCATTCTTCAAGGTCGGACAGACAAAGATTGAACTTCTTGAAGGTACTTCTGAGGACAGCGCAATATCAAAATTCATCGCCAACAACGGCGGACGCGGAGGAATCCAGCACGTAGCATTCGCAGTTGCCGACGGTGTGGCAAACGCATTGGCAGAAGCCGAACAAAAAGGTTGCCGATTGATTGACAAAGCTCCACGTAAGGGCGCTGAAGGCCTTAATATCGCTTTCCTGCATCCTAAATCGACCGTTGGAACGCTTGTCGAGCTCTGCGAAGATCCTAACAAATAAACAAAAAAAATCAGACCACACTTATTTAACCATAATAATGAGCAACCAACTTGCAAAAGTACAAGAGCTTATCGCACTACGCAATGAAGCTCGCCTGGGAGGCGGAGAAAAAGCCATCCAGAAACAACACGAACGAGGCAAATACACCGCACGCGAAAGGATAGCACAACTTCTTGATGAAGGCTCTTTTGAGGAGCTAGATATGTTCATGCGCCACCGTTGCCACAACTTCGGACAGGAAAAGAAAAGTTATCTCGGTGATGGCGTCGTTACTGGATACGGTACAATTGACGGACGTCTGGTATATATATTTGCACAGGATTTCACCGTGTTCGGCGGTTCTCTGTCTGAAACCATGGCACAAAAAATATGCAAAGTTATGGATATGGCCATGAAAATGGGTGCTCCCGTAATTGGACTAAACGACTCGGGAGGCGCACGTATCCAGGAAGGCATCAATGCGCTTGCAGGATACGCTGAAATATTCCAGCGTAACATCCTTGCTTCAGGCGTCATTCCACAAATTTCAGGAATACTAGGCCCGTGCGCAGGCGGCGCTGTATATTCTCCCGCACTAACTGACTTTACAGTAATGGCCAAAGGAATATCATACATGTTCCTCACAGGCCCCAAAGTGGTAAAGACAGTAACCGGTGAAGACGTAACACAAGACGCCCTTGGCGGCGCTGAAGTGCATTCACAGAAAAGTGGTGTATGCCATTTCGCTGCCGAAGATGGCGAAGACGCACTACACATCATACGTAAGCTCTTCAGCTACATTCCACAGAACAACCTTGAAGAACCGCCGTTGGCCGAATGCACTGATCCAATTGACCGCCTTGAGGATTCTTTGAATGAAATAATCCCTGACTCTCCGACTCGCCCATATGACATGTACGAAGTCATCGGAGCAATCATCGACAATGGTGAATTCCTTGAAATACAGCGTGACTACGCAAAGAATATAATTGTAGGCTTCGCCCGTTTTAACGGACAGGCTGTCGGCATTGTTGCCAACCAGCCCAAATACCTTGCCGGCGTCCTCGACAGCAATGCATCTCGTAAGGGCGCACGCTTTGTACGTTTCTGTGATGCGTTCAACATCCCACTGGTAACACTTGTCGATGTACCAGGCTTCCTACCCGGCACTGGCCAGGAATATAACGGTGTCATACTTCATGGCGCAAAACTTCTGTATGCATACGGAGAAGCCACAGTACCCAAAGTAACAGTAACTCTCCGCAAAAGCTATGGCGGCAGCCATATCGTAATGAGCTGCAAGCAGCTCCGTGGCGACATGAACTACGCATGGCCAACAGCTGAGATCGCCGTAATGGGTGGAGCTGGCGCTGTTGAAGTCCTATATGCAAAGGAAGCCAAAGCCGCAGAAGATCCCAAGAAAGTGCTCGCAGAAAAAGAGGCAGAATACAACAAACTGTTCTGCAATCCCTACAATGCAGCACGTTATGGCTATATTGATGACGTCATTGAACCTAGGAACACCCGTTTCCGCGTGATACGCGCATTGCAGCAGCTAGCTACAAAGAAGGTGACAAACCCGGCAAAAAAACACGGTAATATACCGTTGTAAAAAACAATACACTCCACATCTCAACAATGCAGGACACCACTGTCCGCACAGTGGTGTCCTGCTTCAATTGCTAACCAAACAAAGACAGAATGAAAAAAATCATATTGATTTTAGCCGTGGCAGTGGCTTGTTCAGCCTCAATATCAGCACAAGGACGCAAGGACTTGCGCATCAATGAGGTAATGGTACAAAACACCAATAATGTAATTGACGATTACGGTGAACACCGCGCATGGGTGGAGCTTTTCAACTCTGCATTCTCCCCTCTGGAAATATCCAGCGTCTATATTACCAACGACAAGTCAAATCCCAAGAAATATCCTGTCCCCCTGGGTGACCACCGAACCGAAATGGGCACACGGCAGCACCTCATATTCTATGCCGATTCCATGCCAACACGCGGTACGTTCCATATGAGTTTCGCACTCATACCCGGCCAAGACAACTGGATAGGCATCTTTGATGCTGACGGTCAGACACTAATAGACGAAGTTACAATTCCGGCAAGCCTGCCAGCAAATGCATCTTATGCCCGTATAGAAGATGGCGGTGACAACTGGGAAATACGTGACGGCTCAACACCGGACCTATATGTCACTCCAATGGGGGCCAATCAGATTGTCGATGAGAACCAGCGTGTAAAAGTATTTGCAGAACGTGACGCTTCTGGAGGAGCACTCACGGTAATGGCAATGTGCATAGTTTTCTCTGCTCTGCTTATTCTTTGCATATGCTTCTACATCATCGGTCGCATCAACCGGAAACTTGCACAGCGCCGGAAACTGATGGCACACGGCAGCGAGATCCGCGAAGTGCCACGTGCAGAAAGGCCTGACGCCGATTCCGGCGAAGTTATTGCAGCTATCGCCATGGCCCTAAACGAACATCTAGATGCGCACGACCGCGAAAGCACAATTCTCACCATCAACAAGGTTCGCCGTGCATATTCGCCATGGAGCTCGAAAATCTATGGACTGCGTGAGACACCGCGCCATTGAAATAAGCGTCCAGCAATTTGTTTACCATCTTTTTCATAACCAATTCCAACATAAAAACAATGAAAGAATATAAATATACCATCAACGGCAACATCTATACAGTAGCCGTAGGTGACATTGACAATAACGTGGCTCAAGTAGAAGTCAACGGCACACCTTATAAGGTTGAACTCGAAAACAAACCAGCAGCCGCAGCAACCGTTGTAAAGGCACCACGTCCTGCAGCCGCGCCACGTACAACAACCGGTGAAAAAGTCATAACCAAGGCTGCGCCAGCTGGAGCAGGCGCAGCAGTAAAAGCACCACTACCTGGAGTTATCCTCTCCGTAAACTGCAAAGTTGGAGATACTGTATCATCACAAGACACTGTCATCGTGCTTGAAGCCATGAAGATGGAAAATGCCATAAAGGCCGGTCGCGACGGAAAAGTCACATCTGTAGCCGTGTCAAATGGGGAATCTGTACTCGAAGGCGCTGTACTTGTCACCATCGAATAAACAAGAAACCCATATTGACCATTGAAAAACAGAAAAAGAAAGATAATATAATATGTTTGGTGAATTTTTCGCAGAAAACCTCCAGCGTTTTTGGGAACTGACTGGTTTCTATAACGCCACTTGGCAGCATCTGGTGATGCTCGCCGTAGGATTGTTCTTCATATGGCTGGCAATCAAGAAAGACTTTGAACCGATGCTATTAGTTCCTATCGGATTCGGTATGCTCATCGGCAACGTTCCTTTTAACCTGGACGCCGGACTTGAAGTAGGAATATATGACGAAGGATCAGTACTTAATATCCTATATAATGGCGTAAGCGCTGGATGGTATCCTCCTCTCATCTTCCTTGGCATCGGAGCAATGACTGACTTCACTGCCTTGATTGCCAATCCCAAGCTGATGCTTATCGGTGCAGCCGCACAATTCGGCATCTTTGGTGCATACATGGTGGCCATGGCAATAGGATTTGCCCCAGACCAGGCCGGTGCCTTAGCCATAATCGGTGGCGCTGACGGTCCTACTGCCATATTCCTGTCATCTAAACTTGCCCCCAACCTCATGGGAGCAATAGCTGTATCGGCTTACTCATACATGGCCCTTGTCCCTGTAATACAGCCGCCCATCATGCGTCTGTTAACAACCAAGAGCGAGCGTCGCATAAAGATGAAGCCGGCACGTGCCGTATCTCAAAGGGAAAAGATACTCTTCCCTATTGTAGGAATGTTGCTCACATGTTTTGTAGTTCCTTCTGGCCTGCCTCTTCTAGGCATGCTGTTCTTCGGTAACCTATTGCGCGAATGTGGAAAGACAAAACGTTTGGCCAATACTGCGTCAAACGCATTGACCGATATTGTGACAATACTCCTTGGTATGACAGTCGGTGCTTCAACACAAGCATCCTCATTCCTTACCAAAGAAACAATCTTCATTTTCATGCTGGGATTCATGGCATTCATCATAGCATCCGCTTCCGGAGTATGCTTTGTGAAGCTGTTTAACCTGTTGCTTCCCAAAAATAAGAAAATCAATCCGCTTATTGGTAATGCCGGAGTTTCCGCAGTACCTATGTCAGCACGTATATCCAACAATCTCGGACTGGAATACGACCCATCAAACTACCTGCTTATGCATGCTATGGGCCCAAATGTAGCTGGTGTAATAGGTAGCGCGGTCGCAGCCGGTGTCCTCCTTGGATTCCTTGCCGCATAAACAGACACTCTCAATTAGATATCACCGGCCCATATGGGCCGGTGATATTCATAAAATACAGACATCTTACTTAAATTTATGAAAAACACATATTTGCCACACCGATCTCAGATACACATCCCTCCTGCACTGTTACAGAATACCATAAATTTTCACGTTTTTTTATAAAAAGCTGAACACAATCTACCAGACAGACGTTATTCATATCATAGAAGCATTTATAGCCCGAGAATCAATTTTACCCCGCTAGATGCAACATAGTAATTAAATAACAGACCGACCAGACAATGATTACCGGACAAGTTATAGATACACTCTACAAAAAATACAAGAAACGTCCCGACTCTCCCGATGACCTGGACATTTCTTTGCTCTTCGATGATGACCTTTCCGACATCCATGGGCTCACCATATCCCCAGACGATAATTTGATAATAGGTTCTATCGACCCATTGTCCCCATTCCACCGTATACCCATGCGTCATATCCACGCATTCGTTGTATTTGAAAAATGGGTGGCAATTGTGCTGCATTCTTCTATAATATTCCTAAACCGGAAAGAGCCTCAGGTCACACTTAACATCAAACCGGTAAAACGTACGTTCATGTCAAAACTACGCGACAAAATGCGTGGCGAATAAATAAAACAACAACCATGGATGCAACATCTTCCCCTGTAATCCTACGGACCTTCTCTTCTGACATTGAAGCCAACATCGCACTTGGTGTCTTAAGGGCAAACGGCATACAGTGCGTTCTCGAGAATGAGTTGATGTCATCCGTGCTTGCCATACCATCTGCCTCTTATTGTACGATAAAACTTCTTGTCAACCCGTCTGATATCGAAGTTGCAACAAAAATACTCGATAAATAATACCAAACAACCAACACCGACACATTATGAAAAAACTATTGATTGGACTGACAACAGCGTTAGCTGCAATCATAGCAGCCCCACAATCCACAGCCACTACTTTTTGGGACGGATCAAGACCAGAAAAATGTTTCACATTCGGTCCCCGACTCGGATTCAACGTATCATACATAGATGGAGACTGGGTAAATACATCTTCTAAAATGGGTCTTAATGTCGGTATTGCCGCAGAATTTCCAATAGTAAAGACCCTATGGGTAAGTACAGGCATCTTTTACTCCGAGAAAGGCTCAAAGATCAAGGTATATGATTTTGAAAAAGGAAATAGGTTCAAGACAACACAGAAGCTAAACTATATAGACATACCAATATACGCATCGTACCGCATGCTGTTCGATTTCGGAGGCCAGCTACAGTTCAATCTAGGCCCATATATAGGAATCGGCGTATCCAGCAACCATGACGCATACAACAATGGAATCCGCCGCTTCGATTTAGGAATAGGGACAGGTGCTGCATTTGTATACAAAAACATGTACGTCGGCATGAATTACCAGGCTGGCGAACTCACACTAGATGACGAAAACGACATTGATTTATACAACTATAATTTCAGCATGAGCATCGGTTACAACTTCTGACAATCGACTCCAACCACAAAAAATACGCTGCCTCACAGTATTTGCGGGGCAGCGTATTTTTCATGTATCAAATCCTATTATTTCCTTTTGTAATACCTTACCCAATCAACCTCCATTTCTACAGGCAATTCTGACGGGTCGACAGAACCTACCCAATTCCCTCCAAGCTGCATATCAACAAGCAGGTAATATGGACGGTCGAATGGAAACTGCCCATCTACGGCAGTATCTATACGAGGATACGTCATAGAGTGCCTGCCGTTTATGAAAAACGATATGGAATCCTTGTACATCTCCACTGCATACACATTATAGCCATCCTTATTTATCGGTGCAACTGTACCATTTCGTGGATTGTCTGAGCGTCCTAATGCATGCGTATAGTAAGAATGTACTGTCTGATAGGCTATCGAATCATGGTTAAGACGCTCCATTATATCTATCTCGCCCCCAGTAGGCCATGGATATTTTTATTCCTCAAAAGGTTTCAGCCAGATAGCCGGCCATGCTCATTTAGCTCCTTGAAGGCGCGCCCGAACCTCTATCTTCCCTCCATGGAATGCCCGCTTACCCTTGGTGTATAGCCCACCTGTTATATAGTCAACAGAATCAGCCATATCCGGATTCACCACTCCACGCAATATCAAGTTTCCGTCTCTTATACCGTAACACATCGGATTATCCGACATCTTTTGTGCCCATTCCGGATGCCAACGCGGAATCTTACTCCAGGATGCGCTGTCTATAGTACTGAAATCATCCTCCCAGGCCAGTACCCATTCACCGTTAGAATTTTTGCCATTATCTGCGCAACCAGATAATAATACCGCCACCATCACTGCAAATATTGATATAATATGTGTCATTTTCATCATATTGGTATTGGATATTATCAAATTCCATCAAAGTTACTCACAATCTCATTTTCACCTATGCTATGATTAATCAAGTCTCCAGCCAGATATTTGTCATATGATGACATATCTATAAGCCCATGGCCAGAAAGATTGAAAAGTATAACCTTCGCCACACCACTCTCCTTACATTTCACAGCTTCCCTAATCGTAGCGGCAATTGCATGGCAAGATTCTGGCGCAGGGATTATGCCTTCAGCACGTGCAAACAGACATCCAGCCTCAAATGATTCCAGTTGTCCGACATCCACCGCCTCCATGAGGCCATCCTTCAACAGCTGCGAAGCTATCACACCCGCCCCATGGTAGCGCAACCCACCGGCATGTATATTGGCCGGCGTGAATTTATGCCCAAGTGAAAACATCGGCAACAAAGGTGTATACCCAGCTTCATCGCCATAATCATACATAAAACGACCGTGGGTCAATTTTGGACATGAAGCAGGTTCTGCGGCCACAAAGCGCGTAGTACGCCCATCATGTATATTGTGACGCATGAAAGGGAAAGCGATGCCTCCAAAATTCGATCCGCCACCAAAACATGCCACAACTATATCTGGATACTCTCCAGCCAATTTCATCTGTTTCTCCGCCTCAAGGCCTATCACCGTCTGATGCAATGTAACATGATTCATTACCGACCCCAACGTATACTTGCATCCCGGTGTCATCCGGGCTAATTCAACCGCCTCCGATATGGCTGTCCCCAACGATCCTTGATGATTGGGATGGGCCGTAAGCACATCCTTTCCAGCCCGTGTCGACATCGAAGGGGAAGGCATAACCTGTGCCCCGAAAACACGCATCACACTACGGCGGTAGGGCTTCTGTTCATAGCTGATTTTGACCTGGTAAACAGCGGCTTCCAATCCGAACACCTTTGCAGCATATGATAATGCCGCACCCCACTGCCCAGCACCTGTCTCGGTCGTCACGTGTGTAACCCCTTCCTGCTTGCAATAATAAGCCTGCGGTAACGCCGAATTAATCTTGTGAGACCCTATAGGGCTGACACTCTCATTCTTGAAATAGATATGCGCAGGCGTCCCCAGTGCCTCCTCCAACCCGTATGCACGTACCAACGGTGTCGACCGGTAGTATTTATACATTTCCCTGACAGGCCCAGGAATTTCAATCCAGGCATCCGTCTTATTAAGTTCCTGGCGGCAAAGTTCACGTGCGAACAAAGGATAAAGATCCTCCTCTGTAAGCGGATTCCGCGTTGCCGGATTAAGCATTGGCATAGGTTTTACTTTCATATCCGCCTGTATATTATACCAATACCGAGGAATTTCATCCTCTGTCAGCAAAAACCTCTTCTGTCTTGAGTCCATATTAAATACTTACAATAAAAAACATACGCAAAAATACGGGTCAGCGGATTTTTCCGGTGGGCGGGAGGGTGATGTCAAGAGTATAGTGTGGCCAGTCTGAACATAAAGAATTT